>CAZUJQ010000012.1:0-29028 GCA_964620805.1 uncultured Planctomycetales bacterium
AACTTTCAGATTACCGGGCTAAATTTTTCGCAATCCTGATTTGATCAGGTATATCTTCCTAAATAAAGGGGATTATTATGCATCGGACAACAGTTATGCTTGACGAAGAGCTCTACCGCGAGGTCAAACGAAAAGCGGTTGATCGGGGCCAGCCCATGCGTAAAGTCCTAGAAGAAGCACTCAAGGCCTATCTAGGTCTTCAAGGAGCCCGGGGAAAGAAGCTAAGACCCAAGTTCGGCGTCTATAACGCCCATGTGCAGGGTTCTCTGGGACGAGAAGATATTTATAGAGAACATCTGAAATCCAAGTATCCCGTTACGACCCCATGATCCTCTTTGATTCCAATCTCCTGGTCTATGCCCATGCCCGCAGCTCGCCATGGCACGAGGCGGCCAAGCAGCTACGGGATCAAGCAGCTGAAGGCGATTTAGAGGCCTGCCTTAGCCCCCAAATTCTTTGTGAGTTTTTCGCTGTCACTACAAACGAAAAGCTGTTCAAACCCGCCTTGACCCCCGAGCAAGCCAGCAAAGAAATCAGAATTTATTGGGAGAAAAGTAACTTCAAGAAAATTCTTCCCAAGGAAAGCACAATCCCGCGGCTCCTAGAACTCGCGGCACAACGCAACATCCAAGGACAACACATCTTCGATGTCTTCCTTGTTGCAACGATGCTGGACAATGGCGTGCATATCGTTTATACACAAAACACTAAAGACTTTGCTGTCTTTAAGGAAATCCAAGCGATCAATCCATTCACAATTTCAGTTAAGGCCTGAGGCCCTCAAGCAATTCGGAATCATCGAGATGGTTAGAACCGGCAAAGTCCTGATTGCCCGGGGGGAAAGAAGCGACGTGATTCCGGTCTAAAGCCAATTCGCCAGATATCTAACGAATTGGAAAATGCCCCAACTGGCCAATTCCTCCCGACGTACTGTCGGGATGAATTGGCGATGGCTAAAACGGTATTGATTATGAAGAAGACGGTGGCCGATCGGCCAGGCTACAGGGAAGGATTTTGGGCAACTCTTTGGGAGGCAGGATGACCTCTGCGATCTCGATTCCGCTGTCGGTATATTCGATAGACGTGATGCGGCAGCGATCCTTATCAATGTCTTCTCGTTCCAGACCCAGATACTGCGCGATCGCGGCCTTCAAGGCCTCCCACTCCAAGTGCAGGATGAACTGTTTCTCGTCGTTTCCTTCCAAACCCAATTCTTGAACCAACCGCTGATAAGAATGGTCTAGAATTCCCTCCAGCGTTTTTCCAGCGCAGTATTGGGAATATCCGGTCTGGGCCGTGATCTCACCGCTGCAGGTGATCTTGGCAAACTCGAATTTAAGAAACCTCTCGTTGGGGTCTAAATAAAGATTAAGACCCGAAGAGCTATCCGAACATGACATTTTGCACCTCTTCTAAATTTCTTCTAAGGCCTCTCTTTTAATCCACCCCACCTTCCCATCCAGACGTTGAATTTTAACCCAACTTCCTTCTTCCTGCAAGATTTTTACCTTCGTCCCTTTGGAGAGTTCAAAATAGGCCGTGGCGTTCTCCCGGGGTTCAAATCTCGCAGCAGAGACTTTAAGCACAATCGCCCAATTCTTCTGGTGATTCATATGAGAGGCAAAGACGAACCCGTGAAAGAACAAAAGAAGACAGCTGACGATCATCGTCAGGGTCCAAGATGTTCTGGGCCAGCGCAAGAACAGCCCCAGAAAATACAATGCCTCGATCAGGAAAAAGAAGAAAAACAAAAGAAGCGTGATTTCATCCAAGGTCAAGGAATTCCTATATCCCTCGAGAATTTTTACCGGGAGCTTCTTGGCCGGGGCGCTGTAATTTTTTACCTGCGAAAGGGCGTACTGGTGATTGGAGGCGAGATCCGCATCCCGCGGGATAAAGCGTTGGGCCCGCTCATAGTTGAGGACGGCCTTGCCCAGATTTCCGGCTTTAAAATAACTGTTGGCCAAGTTGTAGTAAAGGGGACCGCTCACCCATCCCTTCTTCACAATCTCTTCGTAGAGTTCGATGGCCTTTTGATAGTCTCCGGCCGTATAAGAGATTCCGGCCTGCTGGAATTGAGTTGCGGCCTCACTCTCGGAGGACTGGCCGAATCCCCGCGGAGCCAGGCACAGCAAAATAAAAACAACACCCCAAAGCATTTTTAACGCTTTCATCGGCTGGTCCTCTCCAAATAATCGATAATCTCTTGAAGCTGTCTAAGATTCTCCTGCATCTTTTGTCCGTCTATATGAAAAGACGCGTACCGCACCCGGTCGCATTCCTCAAAAAGGGCCTTCACCTGTGTTAGGACATCTCTTTTAAGATGGCGGTTCTCAAATTCCCGCGCCACGACATCAAAAGTGATCGCACCCGATGCCAGATGAAAATGATCTCCTAAATATTCCTGGAGGGATTTGAAGATGTGCTCATAGAATTCCCGGTCTTTTCCCTGCGCCATGAATCTGCGGGCGTTCTCCAGGGCCTTCTTGGCCTTGCCCGGGGCCTGCAAACGTCGTCGGTAACGGACATCGGCCTTGAGTTTCTGGTTTCGCCGATACACGATCTCCAGAGCCGCCCCACCCAAAACAAGGACCAACCCCGCCGCGAGAAGGAAAGGACTTTTGTAAAAACAGGAATCGACCCGACGCCATTTTCCGGGCTGCTCTTTGATAAAGACGATATCCTGTCCCAGCTTTTCCTCAACCAAAGGAGGCGGACTCTGATCGAATCCCACCACCTTAAATTCTTCTCGGGGTGAAGACTTGACCTTGATGGGAAAAGGGCCCTGCGTCACGGTCTGATAGGCCTTCTTTGCCTTATCAAAATAAGTGAAACGGATGGCGGGGATCTCCGTAATCTTTTCGGATTTAGGGATCAGGACCTGCTCTAAGGTCTTTTGTCCGGCTTGGTCTTTGATCTGGGGTTCGTAGAGTTTTAAATTTTCGCTTTCTTTTAGGGACGGCATGCCCACCGCGGGCCAATAAGCGTCTCCGATCACCTTCATCCGCAGGGTCAGGGGGTCTCCCACGTCCACCTCCGAAGGGGATACAGAGGCTTCAAAGGAAAATGTCCCGACCGCTCCGGAGAAATCCGCTGGTTTTCCTTCCTCAGGGAAAGACAAAACCTCAACCGGCAATTCCACCGAGGAAACGGTCATGGGGCGTTTTTCATGGTGATCAAAGAACCCCTCAAAAAAATCATCCTCAAACAAGCTGTCAAATCCGCTTCTCGGGAATCTACGCCTTCCTGAGCTTTCAAAAAGGATGTTGCACCCGAGTTTCCCTGGCCCCAGCGTCAAAGAGCCGGAGCTCGTGGGATAAACCGCGGTATTGAACTCAATCACCTGATAACGGCTCTCGCCCATCGTAGCCTGGTATTCTTTGGGTTGTCCATACTCTTTAGCGAAAAATCCCTCGTGCTGGAATTGGGGATACTGAATGTCCCTGACCGCCAATCCTTGGATAAAGAGTTTTATCGTCACCGGCAATCTTTCATAGACGTAGACTTGTTTTTTGGGAATCTCCATGATGAGGAAAATCCGCTCGTTTAAATTGGTGCCGGTTGATTCAGCCCCGGTCCCGGGAGAGCCGGCTTTAGACGCATCCACCACCTCAAGATCAATGGGCTGGGAGGTCAGCGTCTGACCGGCGACGTTCGCTTTGATTGCCGGAATCCGGAATTTTCCCGTCTTCGTGGGAAATAAATTATACATATACCCCACTCTCGTTGAGACCTGTCCGTTGATGATGGAGATCCGCGAGGAGGGGCCTAAATATCTGGCTTCCAGACCATCGATCTTTGGCAGTTCCGGCGGGCCGTCCGGCTTTGCGCCCTCAAAAGTAAGGGTGAGAAGAATTACGGATCCTAAGTCGGTTCTCGTTGTATCCACCGAGGCTTCAAAGCGGATCTCCTGGGGGATTCCAAGCCAGGCTGTCATCACCACAGCCAGCATGCTCAAAGCCGTAACTTTTAAGAATATCTGCAATTTCCTCAACAACATTTTTTACCAGTCTTTCAAAACCGGATGAGCCTTCTGTCCTTTGAGACGCATATTGAGCAGCCCCCGGGGTTCTTCCTTTTGATGATAATCCTCCAGAAGCATCTGGGCTTCGTTCTGTGACAACTCTTGGGGATGAGTTGGCCGTTCACCCGCAACATGTCTGGACAAAGCTGAAGAGGGGCTTAACCCTGAATCGTCTCGTCCTGACGGGACTGGTTCGTGGGTCGTTTCTGTGGAATTTGGCTGATTCTGGAGCCCCTCCTCAGGTTGATTCTCAGGTTGATTCTCGGATTGATTCCCAGACAAATTCCCACCCTGATTCCCGGATTGGTTCTCGGATTGACTCCGAGACCGATTCTCGGATACGTCCTGTTGTTGCTTTTCCTTTTTGGCTCTAAGGCGCTCCAACTCTTCTTTGACCAACTGATAATTGAATTGTGCATCTTGGTCTTCTGGATTTAAGCTCAAAGATCTCTCATAATGGGATAGGGACTCTCCCAAAGATTGAATCGCGGCGGTCAGATCACTATTCTCCTTGACGATTCCGGATTGGTACAAGGCGTTTCCCAGATTATAGTGGGCCTTCTGCTGGAGCCGGGGATCTTCGCTTAAAAGCGATTTCTGAAAATGCGGGATGGCTACGCCATATTCCTCGTTTTTATAAAGAGCGGCCCCCACATTAAAATTAATGAGGGGCGAGTCCTCGTCTTTGTTAAGGGCCGATTCGTACTTGGCCAAGGCCTCGGCGTACTGGCCCTGACGGTACAAGACATTGCCTTGTTTGACATCCGAGGCTTTTGAGCCGGCCCATGCCGTTTGTCCCGTCAGGACAATCCCAATGAGGAAAAGGTATTGAATCATGTTTTCTTGCGTGTCCTTATACACGTTTCCAGCATCAGCGCCAGCAGCGCCAAAGCCAGGGGGATTTGAAACCGTTCATGATATCTTTTTTCCCTCTTTTCTTCTATGTCGCGCTTTTCCATTTTAGACAAATACCGGTCGTAAATCAAATCCAGTCCGAACTCCGCCCCGCTGGCGCGCACATACACGCCGCCCGTGACCCGGGCAATCTCAGAGAGGAGATTTTCATTGAGCCGGGACTTCACGAAATTTCCCTGATCGTCCTTAAGGAAACTCAACTCTCCCGCTTCGCCTGGAATACGAATCAGCTCCCCTTCCTGGGTCCCCACGCCCACACAAAAAATTTTAATCCCTTCTTTCTGGATCTTGCGCGCCAGGGAAAGCGGATCGCCTTCCAAATTTTCGCCGTCGGTAATCAGGACGATCGCCTTATAAAGGCCTGGCGTTTTCTGATAGGCTTGAAGGGTTTCCTCAAGGGCCTTTTCCAAATTCGTGCCTCCCTGAGGAATCGTCTGAGTGCTTAAATCCTCCAGGGCCTGAAGAAACCCTCCGTAATCCACGGTTAAAGGACAGACCAAAAAGGCCGTGCCCGAGAAGGCCATCAGACCTATCCGATCCCCTTTTAATTTTCTCACCAGATCTTTGATGCCCAGCTTGGTGCGCTTAAGACGGTTGGGTTTCACATCTTCGGTGAGCATGCTTTTGGAGGTATCCACCAGGATCATGATATCCAATCCCTGGCGTTTGATGGACTGCCATTCGAATCCCCACTGCGGCCTTGCCAGGGCGAGCATGCTGAAAATCAGGACGACGACCAGGAGCATCTCTTTTAAGATGACGTTTTTTATCTTTAGGTTTTCGCTAAGGCTGGCCACGAGGTGACGGTCCGCAAAGCGCTCGGTCATCCTCTTTTTGCGCTGGAAACCCCAGAACAAAAAAAAGCCAAATAAAATCACCCCCCATAGCCCATAAAGCATGGGCGCTTGGCCGAATCGCATTTCCATTCAAGGAATCCTTAAAAAAAGAGTGCGTGATAAAATGACTTCTGACACAAGGCAAATCAATCCCACCATCAAAAAGGAGCCAAAAAGCTCCTGATATTCCTTATAACCAGTCTCTTGAATCTCAGTCTTCTCCAGGGCATCGATCTCTTGATAGATCTGTTTCAGCGATGGGGTGTCGGTGGCTCGAAAATATTGTGCGTCGGTAATTCTTGCAATCTCTTGCAGGGTCTCTTCATCCAGGTCCAGGGCGACATTCTGATAAATTTTGCGGCCCCAGACGTCTTCCACGGGAAAAGGGACCAGCCCTCGCGAACCGGCGCCGATCGTGTAGACCTTGACATTCATCGTCTTGGCGATTTTTGCGGCGGTTTTCGGGTCCATCCGGCCGGCATTGTTCATTCCGTCGGTCAACAAAATCACGACCTTGGATTTGGCCTGACTCTGTTTCAATCGATTCAAAGAAGAGCTAATGGCGGAACCAACCGCTGTCCCGTCTTCCAAGACCCCAAGTTCGATGCGTTCCAGATTGGTCAAAAGCCAGTCGTAGTCCGTGGTGAGCGGACAAACCGTGTAGGCTAAACCCGCGAAGGCCACCAGCGCCAGACGATCATGGGGCCGCGCCGCAACAAAGTCCCGTACGACACTTTTCACCACCACCAGACGATTCACGCGCTGGCCGTGGATCGTAAAATCTTCCGCGGCCATGCTTCCCGAGCAGTCGATTGCCAGGACGATGTCGATGCCTTCCATTTTGTGGACGGTCTCCTTAAGGCTTTGCTGGGGTCTGGCCAAAGCCACAATAAAAAAAATCAAAGCCAACAATCTCAAAAGCCAAAGAAAATATCTGGATTTGACCTTCCAGCCCGGGGGAATCCCCTGCCAGAGAATCGCGCTAGAAAAACGAAGACTCGGAGATTCTTGAAAACGATCATTCCAAAAAATCAAAAGGCAAGCCAAAACAATCAACGCAAGAATCCAGGGATCTTTAAAGGTCATGGCTTGGTTTGGTCTCCTGAATGAGCCTTTCGACCAGGATAAGCCCTTCTTCCAAATCTTCTAGAGGAGGATGATGCTTGGCGAATTTAACGAGGTCGCAACAGCTTAAAAATTCACCCAGAAGGCTCTTTTGGGATTCGTTGAGATCATGAGCTACCTTAAGCTGCCATAAAAATTCCGGCGTTGTCATCTCGGTGGCCTTGATCTGGAAGCGGCCTTCGACATACTGGCGAAGGATGTCGGATAACTGCGTGTAAAATTCTTTGATCTTCCCTTCTTGGGGGAGATTATTTTTTTTAAGATCCGCAAGACGTTCCAGGGCGGTCTGCCAGGGGGGCTGGGAAACCAGAATTTTAGAAGGTCGTCTCCCTAAAAAAAATCGTATTAAATAAAAGACAGGCCCGCACAGAAGACAAAAAGCGGCCAGCAGGAATAAAGGGAGGAAATCGGATGGCAAATCAACGGGCGGTTTGATATCCCGAATGTCAGGCATCTTTAATTAACTACCTAAAGCGTCTTCTTCTTAGAAGGAAGAACTTGGCCAGCTGTCCCTCATAAGGAGAATCCGTTGAGACGTCAATGTGATCAACGCCGACCGATTGGAATAAGCGATTGCGTTCCTGAAGACGCAAAAGGGCCTTTCGGCTGTATTGTTCTCGGAGGTGAGCATCCGCGGAATCGATAAGGACCATCTTGCCGGTTTCGGCGTCCTCCAACTGCAGCAGTCTGCAATCGGGCAGTTCGTATTCTCTGGGATCGTTCAAGGTGATGGCCACCACATCATGACGTTTGTTGGCCACGGCCAGGGTCTTTCTAAAAGAGGTTTGAATCGAAGGGGCAAAAAAATCAGAGATGAGAAAACTCACGGTCCGGCGGGTGGTCACCTTGTTGAGGTACTCTAAAGGCCCGTTGAGATCCGTCAAGCGTCCTTGGGCCTGCCCTGAACCATCACGGTGCAGGGCCTGGAAATACAAAGCCTCGCGGATGACCCGCAGGACATGGCGCAGCCCTTTGCGCGGGGGAATGAACTTCTCGATGGTGTCGCTAAAGATGACCAGCCCCACTTTGTCGTTGTTACGGATCGCCGAGAACGCCAGAACCGCCGCAAGCTCGGCGGCTAGTTGGCTTTTCAACTGCCGTACTGTCCCAAACTGACAGGACAAAGAACCATCCACCAAGATCATGACCGTCAGCTCCCGTTCCTCCACAAACTTTTTGACGTGCACCGTGCCGCTACGGGCGGTGACATTCCAGTCGATGGTGCGGATATCATCGCCGATTTGATATTCGCGTACCTCGTCAAACTCCATGCCGCGGCCTTTAAAAACGCTGTGGTACTCTCCGGCAAAGACATCGGTGACCAGGTGGGACGTTGTGATTTCAATGCGGTGGACTTTTTCGAAGAGGTCTTTGGGGATCATGGCACCGGCAGCTCATCAAAGATTTTCTGAATAATATCCTCCGATGTCTTTTCTTCTGCCTCGGCCTCATAACTGATGATAATCCGGTGACGCAAAACGTCCTTGCCGATGGTTTTGACATCTTGCGGGGTGACATACCCGCGGCCCTGAAGAAAGGCATAGGCCTTGGCGGCAACGGTCAGATGCACCGTGGCGCGTGGCGAGGCGCCGGATTGAATCAATCCTGTCAAATCCGGGAGATGATAATCTTCGGGTTTCCGGGTGGCTTCCACAATCTCCACGATGTATTTTTCAATCTTTTCATCAACGTAAATCTCATCCACCACCGGCCGAACCCGGAGAATATCCTCTGGAGCGACAACTTGATTCACCGGAATTTTCTTATCGGTGTAAGACATCCGGCGCAGGATCTTCAACTCTTCGTCTTTCGTCGGGTAAGTCACCTTCACTTTGAGCATAAACCGGTCCACCTGGGCTTCGGGCAAGGGATAGGTCCCCTCCTGCTCGATCGGATTTTGGGTCGCTAAAACCAAAAAAGGATCCCCTAAGACAAGGGTCTCTTCGCCGATTGTGACCTGGCGTTCCTGCATGGCCTCAAGAAGAGCGCTTTGCACCTTGGCGGGCGCGCGGTTGATTTCGTCCGCCAGAATGATGTTGGCAAAGACCGGACCCTTTTTGATCTGAAAATTCCCTGTCCTTTGATCGTAAATCAGGGTGCCGATCAAATCGGCAGGCAGCATGTCGGGTGTGAATTGGATCCTTTGAAATTTAGACTGGATGGTGGCGGCAAGCGTCTTGACCGCGGTGGTCTTGGCCAGACCGGGAACGCCCTCGATTAAGATATGACCGTTGGCCAGAAGCCCCACCAGAAGCCGTTCCAGAAGAGGACGCTGGCCCACGATCACCTTCTCGATTTCCAGCAAGATGGCCTCTAAAAGGCTGTTTTCCTTTCGCACCTTTTCATTAAGAAAAGAGATTCCTCCCTCTCTCATGGCGACTCCTTTTCTTTTTCAAACTTCTGGATCGCCGGGTCCTGTCCTCGTCTTTTGATTTCTCGCATCGGGGAACCCAAGGCCTTGATCTCTGAGATTTGGACACACTCCTTTAAGCTCCCATCATAAAGGTATACGAGGCCTGTTTTCTGGTCAAAAAAACCTGTAAAACCGCCGTAGGTCGCAAAAGGAACCACACCTTCAAGGTTAGCCCCGGCTTCCGCTTTTGGAGATTTTAAATAAAATGCCAAAGATACCCCCAGAATCACAAGCACCAGAAAGAATAAACATAAAGATCTCTTCATCGCTTCCCTCCTTTTTGTGTATGTCCTCTTCACAACATCTTTTTCCCTAAGATGGGGGATATTTTAATGCCAAATTTTTTAACCGTCAAGCAACCCCCTGAAAGGGGTTCACTCTAAAAAGATATCAATACGGCTGACTTTTTGATCGCGAATCTGGCGGGCAAAGGGGTGAGGGATGATCGTTGACGAAACCGTGATGGTTTCCCGTTGATTGGGAAAAGTTAAAACAATCTTGCGGATCTCGGCTTTACGAGGCCCAAAGGTATCGAGTCTTTTGGGATTATGATAGACCACCAACATCGACCCCAGCCAATGAAAGGCATAACTGTTTGCGGGAAGCCCCAAGTTTTCCCATTGGCGTCTGTGCTTATTGAAATAATCGATCTCGGTTTCTTTTTTGGTGAAAAGCCACGCCGCCAACACTGGACGAAACGACAGACACAATTCTTTGCTTTGGTTCAGCTCGAAGGGCCGCAGCCCCACATTCATCAAGAGCCATATCGAAAGGACCTCTGCGGTTGATCCGCTCAAACGCGCGACAAACCCGCATCCGTGCAAGGATGGCTCCTCATGGACACTGCTGACGATGAACGAGGAATTCTCCAAGATGCTGCGTCCATATCGCTTTGAATTAAAGAAAGGAACCAAGACATGCGGCAGATCCTCGTAAAACTCCTGATACAATCCCGCCTTTAAGGCTTCTAGGAGGAATTTATATTCCATATGCAGCCATATGGATTCATTTTCCAGCCAGCCCCGTGGGAAAATTTTTGTGCGGCCGATCTCCTCAGGGCACGCTGACAAATCACAATTGACCTTGTACATCTTCAACGCAGAATCAAACAAAGGACTCTGGCGGATCTTTAAATAAAGTTTTTGGGCCTTTACAGGATCTCGCTCGAGTCGAAGCGCGTGAACAAAACCCTCCAAGAAAAGCGGGAGGCTATGGGCTTTAAATTTTAGCGGACGCACATACGATTCATGGGGACTTCCCGGACTTTCATGGTGCGACTTATGAAGCCCCACCCCGCCTTGGCGGGGTGGGGCGGAATCCTGCCCGCCCCGGCTTTCGTGACAAGCGGGCCGGGGAGTGAGTCCCACCCCACCGATTTCCAGCGGGGTCGGACGAATCGAAGGATCCTTCGGTTCATATTCTGTAACTTCATGAATAAAATAAGCGGAATAGAGGCCCTCATCATCTTTGGACAGCCGGATCGCCTTGTCGGTTTTCTCCACAACCAGATGAAGAAATCTTTTGATGTCAGAAAAGGAAATATCCTCATCTTCTCCCTCTATGCCCCAACGGATCCGCTGGCGGTAATGTTCTTTTAAATCGTTGGATTTCACCCAAAAAGAATGGCCTTCGGATTCCACGGCCAAAAGATGCATGAGCCCTGTCATAAATGAGACCAGTTCCTCAAAAATTTTTACGCTGCCTCGATCATCAACGCCCAGCCGATCCAAGGCATCCAGCAAAAACACACACAATCTTTTCAGCTCAAAAGTTTCGCAAGTCGAAGAACCCAACAAGCCGGGCAGGCCGTTTAAAGCATCGTACCAATTGGGCTTATCGGCCTCCATCTCTATGCCGATTCCGCTGGGATCTAATGTGGCGACCTTATTGGCGACCAGAGAAAGGAGCTTAACCAGACCATTTGTGCAATAAACCGGCCCTTCTCCGCTTTTGGTCCTCAGCTGATTTCCCTTAAGTCTAAAGGGGATCTCCTTCGAGCCATCAGCCACGGAATGATACTGTCGAACCCCCAGGGGGGTTAAGATATACCGCTCTTGCCGGGGCCGGATATAAAAAGAATCCCAGAAGAAATGAAATACTTTTTTCTTCAACAAAAAATTCTCCAATTCTTCCGGATACACGGCCAGGAAACTTTCGATCAAATCGAGATTGTACGTCCAATGGTCTGTCCAATAACCGTCGGCATGTTCCGCCACTTCATTTTTGTGGCAAAACCCTAAAATCTTTTCAAGAAATTTTTGCTGATCGATTTTAAGAGAGATCTTATCCTGCATAATCTTTTTTAAGAGCTCTCCGGGCTGAAAGCCTTTAACTAAAATCTCTTTGATTTGACGGTAATTCTCTTCCGGCACACATTCCTTAAGGACGGGCTCAACCACTTTGGGGTCTTCCAACGAGAACGTCATGCCCTTAACAACAAGCGGATTATATCCATCAGCCTTCAGGAGATTAAGAAAGCTGATGATATGCTGGTCTTTGACCTCGGGGTTAAAGGATATGTCGTTACGGCGATTCTGGTTGATGTCCCGGTAATTGCCGTTCCCCTGCGAAAAGTAAGTCGGGCTTAAGACAAAAAAATTGTAATCCCGCTCGGGATCACCGTGCTTGCGACTGTAAACGTTAAACACCGTATGCCCTTCCTGAGTCTCCAGGGAAACCGGAAGCCCTCCCCGCAGAACATTGTCCAGAAAGCTATTGGCTATATAATGATCGAAAGTCCTCAATGCGCTGTTCGTCAGGGCAAGGTTCCTGATCTCTTCAATCAGCCGCCGGTTACGGTCGGATTTCTTCTCAATAAACCCCTTTTGTGTCACCTGATCAATGATTTTCCGCACCGATGAGGCCTCCTGAACATGCCCGATCACCGAAACGATTTCGTGGCTGGCGCCGGGACCTAGCTGGAACTTTTGGAAGCTCATGGCGCAGGGGGTACGGTTGGAGGTCTTTTGCTTTTCGGGGATGAGAAATCGATTCTGCTTTAAAAAAGCTTCGGGAAAACGGAAATCCTGGCAAGCTCCGAAAATCAGAGAACTCTCGACAACCGGTTGCAAAAGCTGTGGGGCCTTCGCGGTTGTATCAAAGCTAAAATAAAAATTGGCCTCGGTAATTCGCGTCAAGATGGGTTTATCGCTGACTTCGACTTTCAGATGAAAAACCGGAGCCCGTTCTTTAAGATGATCCACCGCCATCCAGGCCTCCAGGGTGCGCGACATGTGCTTCAGAAGCCAGTCGGTTGCGCCAAAAGGAACGATCACCGGCAGGCCATCGATGAGCTCCATTGAGTATTCTTTTCTAGAGATATTTTGAATGCTCACACGCCGTATTAAAGCAGCGTAAGGTACTTCGGGGACCGTAAAATACTGAACGCGAGTCACCAACCCGAAAGAAGATATAATTTCCTCAATAATCGTTAAATCATAGGTGGTGATTAGCATTCTTTGGGTGACGCCCGGGATGCCGGGGGATTGGAAAGGCTCGTGAAAAAAAAGGGTCTGGGAACCACTTTTAACTTTTAAAAATGTACGGAACCCCTGTAAGGAAGTCCATTGGTAGGCCTTATTAGCCGGCTGGAATTCCAGGATGCTTTTATCTTTGCTCTCGATGCCAAAACTGGAAATCCCTTGTCCGCGATTGACATAAAAAACCCACATCGGGATGCCCCAGAGACCGGCGATGCCAGGGAAAAAATTGCTAAAACAGGGGGCCTCGTTGTAATTCTTGATCACAAAGCATCCATCCGGCCGCAAAGAATATTTTACACGATGATTTTTGGATTTCATCAAAAGGGAGCTCTGTGTTTCCTGAATAAATTATAATATCCCGAAAGTTTGGCCCAGAGCGCCAAGGGAGATCGATCCGTATTGCTGAATCGAATCCGCTTTAATTCATAGACATCCTCATTGAAGCGGTGGGTACCGCGGTTTGTCGTGCAAGCACCCTTATAACCGGCTTCTTTAACCATGGCCTTGATCGCCTCACTAAATCCGCCGGAAGAATAGGAGATGTATTCCACCGGATATCCCAATTTTTCTTCCAGCAACTTTTTGCTCATTTCAATCTGACGGCGCTGCTCTTTAGGTGGCACGCTGGGTAAATAGGCCTGATTTAGGGTATGGCTGCCCACGGTGACGTTATATTGTTTCATCTCCTTCATTTCTTCCACAGTCAGATAGCCGCTTTGACCGATCTGCTCAGAAGAAACGAAGATGATGGCAAGAAATTGGTTTTCTTTAAGAATGGGGAAGGCCTGGTGATAGTTGTCTTGATAGCCGTCATCAAAGGTGATGACCACGGTCTTCTTGGGGAAGGATCGCTTTTCTTTAATGCCGCGGACCAATTCATCTAGGCTTATGACTTTGTACCCGTGGTTTTTGAGGTAATCCATCTGATAGGAGAAATTTTCCGGCGTGACCATATTGCCCTTGGGATGGCCTGCATAATCCACCGCGTGGTACATCATAATCGGCACAACATATTTGTCCGACAGCCAGAGCCAGAAACCGCCTGTCGATAACCCTAAAAAAACTACAACCGCAAAAAAAAGCCGTGATCTTCTCACATCCAGCTCAATCTTTCCTTGACCAGATCGCTGGCCACTTTGCTATCGCAGCGGCCGGCGGCCTTTTGTAAAAGGAGTTTCATGACGGTGCCCATATCTTTTATGCCTGTCGCTTTTGATTCTTGAACCACGGCCTCCATCAAGGTCTTGATTTCCTCCAGGGATAATTCCTGCGGAAGATAACTTTTCAGAATCGTCAATTCTGCCTGCTCCCTCTCAGCCAAATCCTTTCGGCCGCCCTTTTCAAACTGTTCTATCGAATCCAGCCGCTGCTTGACCTGCTTTTTGATGACCGCAATCGCCTCGCCGTCCGGGAGCCGGTCCAATTTCTTCTCGATCATCGCATACTTGAGTTGGGATCTCAAGAAATTTAAAGTAGAGACCTTTAAAGAATTTTTGTCTTTCATAGCCTGTTTATAATCATTCATGATCTTCTCTTCTAATGACATAGAGTCCCCCCTCTTTTGAAAATACTTATTACTCAAAAACCTAAATTTTAGCAAGAGATGCTTGATGCTCGATGCTGGATTCTTGTCAACGAGCATCCAACATCAAGCATCGAAGCATTTATATTACTGATTTTACCTTAGGATTACAATTTCTATTTTCGATTTCCAGGATGGATTTTTAGAAAAGGGTTTTCTGTCTGCTGGTAGGATCTTAATGCTTTTATTCGATAAACGAAACGTCTATCTCCACTTGTTTTTTGTCCTCGCCTGAGGCTTTTTGCTCCACCGGCTTGAGAGGGCTCTCTGTGTTTTTGACGATGTATCCCTGGTTTCCCTGAAGGAAGAGAATCCGGTCTCTTTCCTTCTGGGCGGCTTGCCTGGCATAATAGGCTTCCCGCTTTAAATAATGAATTTTCGTCTTGACCAGCTTGAGCCTGTTCTTAAAGAGGGCCATGACGGCCTTTCCTTCCTCTATATTGCGGATGTCTCCCTCAAAAGCCCGCATCTGGCTTTTTAACTGAGACAATTGATCGGCAAATTCGGCATTCTTATCGTGAAGAAGGGCGATTTCTTTTTCCAGTTCATTGTGGCCTTCAGAAACCCGAACTTCCTGTGCCGCCAAAGCAGCCAGTTGATTTTGGAGTTCGGTATTCTTATCTTTGGCTTCGACTAAAAGCGCTTCCGTTTCCTTAAGAACGGTACGTGTTGTGTCCAACTCCTCTCGGACGCTGGCCAGCATCTGTTGGGTTTCCTGATAAAGGTTAGCATAGTTGCGGGTCAAAGAGGCTTGCTGATTAAAGGAGTCTGTTATCATTTGGTGGGAATTCTGGAGGCTTTGATAGATGGCGGCCTGCTGATTGGTCAGGAAAATCACCAACCCTATCATAACGCTACCGAGAGCTACCCCTGCAACGCCCTGCAGCTTTCTTCGGCGCGTTTGTTTCATGATCCTGGTTTGAATCCTTTCTCTTAATTTGGTTAAGACCGTGTCATTCACATTGGTGAATTCCACGCCGCAGAGAATACGGTTGCGATTCTTTTTTTGCGACCAGACCAAACGCCCCTCATGCGGAAGAAAATTGTCAGGCCCATGCAGAAAAGAATCAAGCTGAAAGACGCCGGATGTTTCGTCAGGGAAAACAGGATTTTCGGTCTCCATGAGAAGGCCGGAAGCGCTCATATTGAGGATTCTTCCCTGTCCCCCTGTACGAGTATCCTTGAGGCGCCAAGCCACGCCAAAATTCTCTTTAATCCTTAAATTTTTTCGAGCTTCGTTGATCATGTTGATCCTTCCTCCCTTCTTTACCCTATCAAGTAGGCTCAAAGTATAACCCCGATTGGCCTGGAAGACAAGAAAAATTTCCGGGCCAGCCGGGCCAGCCGGGCCAGCGGGCCTAAGGCCCTGATGAAAAAACTTCCTTAAGGGCTTCAGAAAAGCTCCTGCTGGAATTCTAAAGAAGGCTTGGAAGAAAGCGAGAAAGCCCCTTGAAGATAACGGCAGTACGGACAATCCGGTTTATAATCCGGTGGGGTGTCCTTGAGGAGGCATTGATGACTTCCTTGAAGCGCATCCTCCACCCAGTCATCATGCCCCTCATAAGCGATCAGTTCGATGGCGAATTCCAGCCGGGCCTCAAAAGAGGCCCTCGTTTTATCCGCGTTGCAATACACGAAATAGCCGGTATCCGAGATCACGAGTTTTTGTTTGCGCAACAACCACTGATAAATTTCCATCTGGCGTTTATAGGCCTGACGGTATTCGTTGTCTAAAGAAATGGGCTGTTCGGTTGAAGTGGCTTTGTAATCCACAACCAGGATCCGACCTTGGGGATCGATCCAGAGATCATCCACAGCTCCGAACACAATAAAATTGGTCGGCTTATGATGATACTGAACACCCTTAAAAGGATCCCGCCACTCATCGATTAAAGGATGGGCAAAAGGGATCGCAGAAAGCCCCCACGTTTTAAGAAGAGGCGGCACTTGTTGAAGCCTACGAAAGGTATCAAACTCTCTTTTAAGAAGCTGATCTACGGCCGCATTGAGGCTGAAGGCCGGCATGCCCGGAGGCTCCAGCCCCAGACGCCGGTCGAGATAAAAGCACCGCGGGCAGCTTAAAAAATTCTCTAACCGGGATCGGCTCAGCCGATAAGGTGTCGCGGATTTGGGATTAAATAAGTTGCGAGTTCTCTGATAGGGGGTGGCTTGATTCGTCTGTTTGGAGATCATAAATGGCTCAAAAAATGTTCAAAGGATTCCGCAAAAGACCAAAGCACAAATCGTCTTGGCATCATGGAGCAGGCCGCGTTGAAAGAGGCTCTGGATTTGGGCACGGCTAAGGGTGCAGACTTTTAAAATTTCATCGGGATCTTTTTTGAGAGGATAACCCTCGGCTTTCCTTCTCTGAGGAGATGTCACAGCTGGGGAGCTTAAACCTTGGGCCTTAAAAATGGTCATGGTCTCGGTGGAGTATCCCGGGACAGGAAAAATCTTTCCCAGCCTCAAGAATCTTCGCGCCTTGTAACCGGTCTCCTCGGCCAGCTCCCGCTTCGCACAGCGCAAAAGTCCTTCGCCTTCATTCAATGTTCCGGCCGGAAGCTCGCATAGAGTACGGCCCACAACCGGCCGAAATTGTCTTAGAAAAATAATGCGGTTCGAATCCAAGAAAGGGACAATCACGACCGCTCCGGGATGCTCGACAATTTCGAGAGTGATTCGATGTCCATTGGGCAAACGCGTGTCTTTCGTGAGAAGCTTAAGGAGCCTTCCTTTAAAATGGAGTCTCATTTGAAAATCGAATCGAGGATCCCCTCGATAAGCTCTTGTTCTGAGCGCTTTTCTTCGGAAGGAGGGGGACTGCTATCCCCGGAGGGTGCGGATGATCCCTTCTCCCGGTCAAAGACTTTATCCAAAGCCTTCTCCAACTCGGATCTGCCTTTATTGATCAGGAGCCGCTGGGCCAGATACTCTAGATCGATCGAAAAATCTTCTAGCTTGGGGATCTTTCCCGCGGCTTTTAATCCAGGAATCAAAATTCTTTTATCTTCATCCAAAAGATACTCTAACTCCGGGACAATGCCAATCATGCTGGATGCCAAATCCTCCAAGATGGAAAAAGAGCCATTTAAAGAAAACCGCTGATCAAATCCCACCCGGCCCTGGCCCTGAAGAAGAAATCCGTCGGCCTCGATGTGGGCGGATTGGATGACCAACGCACCCTCGTGGATTTTGGTCTGGAAATTGACTTTCTTTAAGGGAGTATCTTTTTGGGTCAACAGCTCTTTATAGCGTTCGGGCAAGGCCGCTTCAATTTTTTCTACAAGATCCGGGATGATGGATATTTTATCCAAAACGATTCTAAGGATATTAAAGTCCTTTAGCATGCCCTCTTCCATTGTGAGTGTGCCTTCTCCTGTTACCGCCGTGATAAGGGCCTCTGGTTTAAGGTCTCCCGACGTTCGCACTTCGTGCGAAATCGGGACTCCGACCCCCGATGAAAAATCGGGGCGTCGGAGTTCTCCTGCAAGTTGAAATTGCCCTGAGAGAATTCCCTCGAGCTTCACCGGCTGTTTTGCCTGATCCAAAACTTCCTTCAGGTTCAGGTCTTTAAGATCCACCTGGACATCCAAGTCCTGTTGGGCCAGATAATCTTTAATATTCGCCTGGGCGCTCAAGCGCCCCTGCCCGAGGCTACAGGAAACTTCCTTATGAATTTGAGACTCGGTCATCTGAAACCGCGATTGAATCGCGATCGGCAAGAGGAGTTCTCGAATTTTAAGCATCCCCTCTTTTAATTCTCCCTCCGCCATTAAAGAGGATAGACCGGCGGGGGTGATTTTTGCTTCTTTAATCCTCGCCTGGAATTTTCCCTGGAGGTTTTCTAATGAGGCCCTGTCTTTAAGAGCAAGAATCGAGGATTGCAGTTGGCTAAGAGATATTAAAGAAAAATCAATCGCCAGGCCTGTATCGTTCAACCGAAGGTCTCCGGTTTGCGCGTTCCACTGGATGGTTCCCTCTAAAGAAACATTCGGATGATCGCTGAATAAACCGGCTTGAAGGGCAAACCGGGAAGGGCTCGTCAGAGAAAAACCCTCGACTTTAAGACCGATATGAGAGGCCTGAAGCAAGACCCCGGGAACAATGTCCTTAAAGTAGAGTTTTCCTTCCGCCAGATCAGCATCCCCCAGAAGAGCGCTGAACCCCTTAGGGGCCGTTTCTAAAGTCTTAATCGTGGCCTTAAGTTTCCCTTCCAAGACGCTCGGCCAAAGATTTCCGGGGACCATGGGAAAAGAGGCCCGGGTTTTCTCCAACGAAACCAGGGATAAATCCATGGTGATTTTGGTATTGCTCAATTGGAAACGGCCGTTGTGAGGATGAATCTGAGCCTGGCCGTTAAGCTCCCAGTTTTTCTGATCCCCTAAAAAGGCTCCGGTGGCGGAAAAAGAAAATGGTTTGGACAAAGAAAAACTCTCCACTTTTAAATCGATCTTCGTCGTCTGCAAGGAAAGCTCCTGGGGGAAGGATTGGTCCTTGTAGAGGAGAGTGCCATCTTTTAGAGTAACGGTTTTCACAAAAAACGGTCCTGACGGGACGCTGGGGAGATCCGATTCCGCCCAGGCGACTGGGGAACCCCAAAGGCTTCGGACAATGAAAAAAATATCCGATCCTGAAAAGGAAGCCTTCTCAAGGGAGGGTTTTCCTAAACTCTCCAGGTTGATTTTACCCTTGCTATTTCTCATAATGATCATCTGGGGAGACTGGATGTGGAGTCCTAAAATCACGATCTGCCTTTTGGTCAACAGGGCTATAAGATCTAAGGTCATGGAAAGTTCGTCTGCTTTAAGAAAATCTCCCGCTTGAAAAGCCGGATCATCAGCAACGGTTAATCCTTTAAACTGAAGGCTCACCCCCTCTTTTAAAGAAAACCCTAGGTTCATGTCCTGAAAGTACAAACGGCGTCCCAGAAGATGGGAAGTCTCGGCCAACAGCCTCGGCTTTATGCGGTCGATTTCAAAAGTCTTCAAAAACACCACCAGCCCACCAATCACAATGACAACGACAACAAGAAGAGTGATCAAAATAATTTTGAGGATCTTCATAAACTCCCTCTTACCTACCCGGTATTGTCAAAATTCTGCCCACCGTGTCATTGCGACCCCGCCGCAGTTTGGCGGGGTCGCAATGACACAAGAGTCGCACATGGCTTTAACCCTTACTCCACTACTCAAACCTATCTCCGAGTATCCATGAGCTCCCGAAAATGTCTCTGCTGCTGTTCCATCTGCCTGCGGTTTTCCATGGCCTCGGTTCTCCGGCGTTCAATAGCCTCCGCCAAATCCCGGGATCTCTGGCGAAGCCGTGCGGGGTCCAAAGCCCCCTGCCTTTGGGTCTTAAGCTGGTCGATTTTATCTTGCGTGGCTTCTCTGGTCTTTTTTAAGCCCTCTTCAGATTTTTCTACGAGCTCTTTGATCAGGAGCTCCACTTGTTGCTGCACTTGCTGGTGGCTGGCCTTGAGACGATCTTCCGCTTCTTTTCGGATGGCGACCAAATCCTCTCTTTGCCTCTCGAAATCGCGGAACTTTTCCCGGACCCTCCCTTGATCCATGTGCCGGCCCAAAATCAATCCTTCCACCACATTTCTCACCTTGGAGTCCAGATCCTCATTGCACCGGAGATAATTCTCTTCCATAGTTTCCCGGTGGGATAAAAGACCTTCCTGCTGGGCTTGGATCTGACCGTACCAACCTCTGTAGAATTCTTGATTGGCCTCCAAGGTCCCCATCAAATCTCCCACCACGATTCTTAGCTGGGCATTGATGAGCTCCCGGGATTCCCTTAATCTTTGCTCTGCCAATTCCCGATTCTGAAGCAAAAGGTCTTTGTGCTGTTCAATCTGGTGTTGTTGTTCCAAGGCCTTTTTTGTGTCCAGCACCATGGACTCTAGAAGTCTCTCCATGAGCAGCCGGACGGCCTTGTCAGAGAGCTTCTCCCCTTGCCTGAACTGATTTTCGGCCAACTCCCGCGTTTCCATCATCAGACGCTGCTGGTCTTCCAGGGACCGCAATTGTTCCTGGTATTCTTTGCGGGAAAGCCTCTTCTCATCAACAACGGCCTTCCGTTCTTTTTCTACTTGATAGATGCCAAACCGCTCCAGAAGACGCCGAAAAGTGAAACCCCTTCCCAAATCCTGGGACGCGGGATTCACAATAAAGAATCCCAGGAAGATGGCTGCAATCAAAACAATAAAAAATAAAAAACGCATGGTAGAAAATCCTTAAAACTAGAAATCAGAAAAGGCGGATCAATTTTCCAAAAGCTCTTCTAATTTCTCCGGTTCTAAAACAGGAATCCTGCAGATATGATTCTCGCAGACGTAAACTGTGATCCTCCCCTCGAGTGGCTTTTGCGCCTTAAGAGAAGGGATCAAAGAGACGATACCCACCGCTTTATCATTGGGCGGTCTTAAGATCACCACTTTACTGGGGATAAATTTATTGTAGATCTTTGTCAGCATCGCTTTGAGCCGGGGATCGTCTTTGGATCCGGACAAAACAATCTCCCGGCTGGGGCCGAGAAAAAAATCCAGGGCTGTTAGCATCTCAAGATAAGCCCCGGGTCTTTTCTGGATCTCTACGGAAAACGCAGCCAAGAGCGATTCTGATTTTTTCTGCCATTCTTGATCCAGCGTAAAATGATATAAACGGACTAAGTCTAAACAGCCAATCGAATTCGCTGATGGCAGTGCGCCGTCGTAAGCTTCTTTCTGTCGCAGGATCAGTTCTTCTCCATCGGAAGGGTTAAAGAAGAATCCGCCTTCTTTTTCATCCCAGAAAAGATTAATCATCTGGCGGCCAAGTCGGATGGCTCCTTTAAGGTATTCCTCCTTGAAGGTGGCTTCATAAAGATCTAAAAGGCCGTGAATAAAGTAGGCATAATCCGAGAGATTGCCTAAAACCCCGGCCTCGTTGTCCCTAAAGCGGTGAAGGAGCCGGCCGTCAGGGCCAATGAGAAATTTGAGAATAAAACGCGTGGCTTCCTCGGCCCTTTGCGCATACCGCGGCTCATCGAGGACCCGGGATCCAAACGCCAGGGAAGAAATCATCAGCCCATTCCAATCCACCAAAACTTTGTCATCCAAGGGAGGCCGCGGCCTCTGGACGCGGATTTCCAAAAGTTTCTTCTTCGAATTTGCCAGGGCTTGATTCATTTCCTCAACAGATTTTTTGAGGCGGTCAGCCACCTCTTGCACGCTTCCCTTAACATAAAGGATATTTTTGCCCACAAATTCTCCATGGGGATCAAAACGGGCATTGCCCTGAGCTTCTATGCCGAAATAAGGATTAAAAACTTCCCTCTCTCCCGGCTTTAAGCTCTTTCCAATCTCATCGTATTTCCACAAATAGAAAGCCCCTTCCTTTTGGGCGAATTCTTGAGGATCAAAACTATCTGCATCTTCAGCCGAGGTGAAGCCTCCTTGCGGATCCCGCATGTCGCGCAAGACATACTCGAAGATCTCTCTGGCCACTTGAGCATACCGGGGATTTGCCGTTGCTTGAAAGGCCTCCAGGTAACTTCTGGCCAGGATGGCCTGATCGTAAAGCATTTTTTCAAAATGCGGGATTTGCCACTGTCGATCCGTGGAATAGCGATGGAAGCCTCCTCCCAGATGATCGTAGAGTCCGCCTTGCGCCATCTCGCTTAGAGTCTTTTCCGTCATGGATAAAGCCTTGTCTTCTTTGTTTCTCTTCCAATACCGCAGAAGAAACGAAAGATTGTGGCCAGAGGGAAATTTGGGTTGCGTGCCAAAACCGCCGTATTCTTCGTCAAAGGAATCCCGAAGCTCTTGGTAGGCGGCGTCCAAGACCTTTGCGTCCAGAACCTGAATCTGCCGGGATTGACTGCCCTGTCGCAAGATTTCCACAAGGCTGTCGCTGGTGTGGACAATCTCATTTCGTTGGTTTTTCCAGGCCTCTTCAACGGAGCGCAAAACATCTTTAAAAGCCGGCTGACCCCAGCGGGCCACGGGAGGAAAATAGGTTCCGCCAAAAAAGGGTTTCTTATCGGGGGTCAAGAAAACGGTTAAAGGCCAGCCGCCTCCCCCGGTCATGGCCATCACGGCCGTCATATAAATCTGATCAATATCCGGGCGCTCTTCCCGGTCGACCTTGATGGATACAAAATGTTCGTTCATCATTTGGGCGGTTGCGGGGTCTTCAAAGGATTCGTGTTCCATCACATGGCACCAGTGGCAAGTGGAATACCCGATAGACAAAAGGATCGGTTTGTCTTCTTTTTGGGCCTTGGCAAAGGCCTCCTCACCCCAAGGATACCAATCCACGGGATTGTCGGCGTGCTGCAAAAGATAAGGACTTTTCTCCTTGGTCAGACGATTGGCAGGATGACCTTGAATATTTTCAGAAGATAATTTATTCATAGGAATCCGAAACCACGAGGGTTTCTTCCTTCTGTCCCCCTTCATTGCAAATGGCCTTAACCCGGACGGTGTCTTTTTCTTTGGCCTCTAAGGGGACATCCACGATTAACAAAGAGGGCCTTGTCTGTGTGGCAAAATAGCGAATGATGGGCTTTTCGTCATTCTGATAGATCAAGACTTTACGGATATGGTGCTCCCGCGGGTCATGGGCCACATGGGTAATTTCAACATGGAGATTCTTCTCGTTCTGATCGTATTCCAGTTTCATGTCGGTCGGGGGATGAGCCCAGAGGAAGAATGGTTGTAAAAAAAGAATAAATAAAAAGATCACCATGAATATAAATTTTAACGCGGATTTACGCGTTAAAATAATTTTAGATCTTAGGATCTTTATCATCGTCTCCGGAGCCCCTGCTCCTTGATCTGTTTCAAATAATATCGGGTCTTCTTAAAATTAGGGGTCGTGCTCTCGACATCCTGAAATCTCTCTTCAGCCCTCCTATATTCACTTAAATTATACAACTCTAAGGCCTCTTTATAAAGTTCCTCAGCTTGTTTGGCCTTCAAGCGTTTTTCAACAACATCCATCTTTCGGTTGAGAACCCGAATGTTATATCTTCCCTTCTTGGGGATCTTTCGGCGTTCTTTAAGTTTATCTGGGGACTTTTTTTGTCTGGCCTGGAAGTCTTGTTCTGCTCTTTCACGTTCCTTTTTTTGACGCTGGAGCAGGGCAAGTTCGGCCACCCGTTTTCTTTGGGCCAATTCTTCTTCGATTTTGGCCAACCGATCCTGCCTTTCCCGATCATAGCGAGCCCGTCTTTGCTCTATAAGCTTTTGTTTACTTAAGTTTTCTTGATCGCGGTGGATCCTCTGGCGCATCTTCCGCAAATAATCTTCCGGAAATCTGTTGGTCGCCAGCATGGTCTCCAGCTCATGAAAAACTTCTTGGGAGGTGCCATACTTTCCTAATCGGTATAAATCCAGGGCCTTTTGATAGATCCCATCGGCGCGCTGGATCAATTGCGACTCATTGTGCCTTTGCTCTAGACGAGCGCTCTTTTGTTCTGCAAGGGACGTTTTTCTTTGCTGGTCTTGAAGCTGTCTTTCCTTTTCTTTCTCCAGGCGATGGAGACGCCCTAATTCCTTTTGCTGCTGGGTTAAGTGTCTTTCTTGTTCTTCCAGAAGACGCTTTTCCATCGTCTGTTCTTTTTGGCGTGCTAATTCTTCGCGTTGTCTTTGGATCTGTTCTTCTTTCCTTTGTGCCTCTCTGTGTTTCTGGAGCTCTCTTTCTTCCCGTTCTTGGGCCCCCTGCGCTTGGCGCACCCGCCTCTCTTCTTGCTTGTTTGCTTCTTCCTTTTGTCTTATCCTCTCCTGCTCTTGTTGCCTCTTGGCCAACTGTTCCCGGCTCTTCTTTAGCTTTTCTTGTCTTTCCTGCTCTTCTTGCTGCCTTAGTCTTCTGGCTTCCTCTAACCGCGCCTGACGTTCCTTCTCTTGGATCTGCAACCGTGTCTGTCTCTTGTCCTGCCGCACCTGGGACAGCAACGCCTGTTGGCGTTCTTTCTGCTGGCGTTCTTGTGTCAACTGCTCTTCGTGCGATCGCCTCTCCTTTTTTTGTGCCTCCAACTCGGCTTGATGCTGTCGCTCTCTTTCTGTCTGCTCTTTGGCCAAATGCTCTTTGCGCGCCCGATGCCCCTTCTCTTGCTCCTCTAACGCTAGCCTTCGCTGACGCTCCTTTTCTGCCTGCTCTTTGGCCAATCGCTCTTGGCGTGTGCGCCTTTCTTCTTGCTTCTTCGCTTCTTGCGCCTGCCTTATCTTGTCCCGCTCCTGTTTCTTCTTGGCCAGTTCCTCTTCGCGGACTCGTCTTTCCTCGTCTTTGCGCCTTTGTTGTTCCTCGCGAATCTTGCCTCCCTCTTCTTTTTTCTTCGCCAGTTCCTCTTGGATCCTGCGACGCTCCTCTTCTCTGCGCTTCTGGCGTTCCTCTCGAGCCTTCCTCTCTTCTTCTCTCTTCTTCGCCAACTCTTCGACCTTGCGTTGATCTTCTTGCCTTTTGATAAGCCTTTGTTGACGCTCCTGTTGTCGCGCTTCCAATTCTTGTCTATGCTCTCGGCCTTTCTCCTCTCGTTTTTTCGCTAATGCCTCTTGTCTTGTGCGCCGCTCCTCTTGCTGGGCTTCCAACTCGAGGGCACGCTGTTTCTCTTTTTCCTGCCGCTCTTTCGCCAACTGCGCTTCGCGCGCCTGTCGCTCTTTGTGTTGTGCCTCTAACTCTATCCTCCGCTGTCGATCCTTCTCGTCTCGCTCTTTGGCCAACCGTTCTTCGCGCAAGCGCCTCTCGGCTTCCTTCGTCGCTTTCTCTTCCTGTCTTATCCGCTCTTGCTCTTGTTCCTTCTTGGCCAGCTCCTCTTGTTGGACGCGCCTGGCTTCTTGCTTCTTCGCTTCTTGCGCCTGCCTTATCCTCTCTTGCTCTTGTCTCTTCTTGGCCAGCTCCTCTTCGCGGACTCGTCTTTCCTCGTCTTTGCGCCTTTGTTGTTCCTCGCGAATCTTCTTCTCTTCTTCTTTCTTTTTTGCCAACTCCTGTTGCCTTTGGCGGAGCTCCTCTTCCTTGCGCCGGTTGTCTTCTTCTCGGAGCTTCCTTTCCTCTTCTTTCCTTTTCGCCAGCTCCTCTTGGATCCTGCGGCGCTCTTCATCCCTTCGGGTTTGCTCTTCCTCTTGAAGCCTCCTCTCCTCTTCCCTCTTCTTCGCCAACTCTTCCTCTATTCTGCGGCGCTCTTCCTGCTTCTTTCGCTCCCCTTCCTCACGCGCCCTTTCCCGCAATTCTCGCTGCCTCGCCAAATCCTCTTCTCTCGCTTTCCTCTCTTGGGCTTTCTTCTCCTCTTTATCTCGTTGCTCCTTCTCCCGTTTATCCCGCTCCTTAGCCCACTGCTCTTCTCTCCTGCGGCGCCCTTCCTGTCTCCTGCGCTCTTCCTCCTGCCGCGCCCTCTCCCGCTCCTCGCGTTCCTTGGCTAATTGTTCCCCCCGGACTCTTCTCTCCTCAGCCTTCCTTCGTTCCAACTCCTGGCGTCCTTTCTCCCGAAGTTCCTGTTCCTTCGCCAGTTGTTCTTCTCTGGCCTGCCTCGCCGCTTTATTCTTCTCTTCCTGCTCGGCAAGGCGGGCCTTTCTCTCTTGCGCTTTCTGCCTTTCCTCCTCCTGGCGGATTCTCTCCTGCTCAATGTCTTCGTCAATACGCGCCAGATAACCCGCCACGGATTTGTAACCCGGCAAAATTTCGGACACCTCCGTAAACTTCCCTTTCGCCTCCCCAAATTGCCTGTTGCGATAAAAGCCCAGGGCTTCTTTGTACACATTTTCCGCCTGGGCCTGAATCTGTCTTTGCTGCTCTTCCTCTTTGAACCGCGCCTGCCTCTCTTTTTCCTGGGCCTCCCATTCCATCTTGCGTCTACGTTCTTCCGCCTCTTTCTGGCGGGCCAATTCTTCCGCCCGGTGGCGGCGCTCCAATTCTTCTTTTTTCTGCTGGGCCAGGCGTTCTTTTTCTTTTAGAATATCGCTGTCAATACGCGCGAGATAATCCCGGGCCGCTTTATAGTCAGGCAGAATCCTAGAGACTTCTTGGAACTTGGATTTTGCCTCCCCAAATTTTTGGGCTTTATAAAAGGTGAGGGCCTCCTCATACTTGCCCTCGGCGAGGGCGGTGAGTTTCTCTTGGCGTTCTTTCTCTTCTTTTTGGCGGGCGAGCTCTTCTTGTTTCTGTTTAAATTCCAGTTCTCTTTTTTGCGCTTCCTCCAGCCTTTTTTGTTCCTTCTTAAGATCTCTGTCGATACCCTCTATATAACTCTGAGTGGCTTTATAATCGGGAAGGAGCTTTTGGACCTCGGCGAATTTTTCTCTGGCTTGAACATATTCATTCTTTAGATAGAAGGACAAGGCCTCTTCATAAAGGCGGTCGGCCTGATCGGTCAATTTCCGCAGCCTCTCGCGTTCTTGGGCTTCCCATTGTTGTCTTCGCTCTCCCTCCTCTTTTTTCTTTGCCAGCAGCTCTTCTTGTTTCTGTTGGTCGAGCTCTCGTTGTCTCTCCTCAACGATACGGCGCTCTTCTTTTTTGATGTCTTCGTCGATCGTCTTCAAATACTTCTTGGTCGCTTTATAATCGGGAAGGATCCATTCCACTTCCTGAAATTTTTCCTTGGCGAGGACGTAATTGCGCTCCTGGTGTAAAACCAGTGCTTCCCGATACAAGAGATCCGCCTGTTCCTTGGCTTTTCGTTCCCGCTCGCGTTCCTCCTCCACAAGACGCCTCTGCCAGGCCTCCTTTTCTTTTTGACGGGCCAGCTCTTCCTCCTGGCGCTGGCGCAAGAGTTCCTTTTCTCTCTCCTTGGCCTCTTCGTCTTTTTGGACGATCAACTCCTGCTCAATAACCTGCAAATAACTTCGGGTGGCTTTGTGGCCGGGCAACAATTCTTCGACAGTCAGGAATTCTTCCTTGGCCGCCTGATATTTCTTCTGCTTAAATAAACTTACGCCCGCTTGATAGCTTTCTTCTATAATCCTGTCCCGCTTGGCTGTTTCTTCCTCTAACCGTTCTTGACGCTCTTTCTCCTCTTTTGCTAAAGCCACCTCCTGCTTCTTAAAGCGCCGGGGGCTCTCCCTGATAAAACTTTTCATCTCGGGATGATCGGAAATCCGGATGGCCTTTTCCCATTCGATACGGGCCTCTTTGTATTTTCCTTCCGCAAAAAGCTGCTCGCCTTTTTCATAATACTCGCGGGCCTTGTCTTCCCGCTTTTGGTTGCGGCGCCGGACGGCCTCTTCTTCGATTTTTTGGTTGACTTCCTTGATGTTTTCCTTGGCCTTTTGGATGAGCTTTTGCAAATCCATGACATAGCCGGATCGATCTTTGGAGGAAGAGGGTTTGGCTGCGGCGGAATCGTCTTCAGAAGATTTTTGCTGCGACTCCGGAGGGGGGTCCTTTGAAAATTCTTGAGAAGACTCCTGAAGGGGCTCTGCAGAAGAGTTTAGGCCTGAGGGTAGAGAAGAGCTCTCAGAGACAGACTGACTTTTTTCTTCAGAGAACGTCTGATTCGGACCAGTCGGGGGGTTTTCTACAGTTCTCCCCGACCCCTCATTCTCTGCGAAAATGGGAAACAGCGGTTCCTGAGCGGCATCAACCCAAGTAAAAGAAAGATTAAAAATAAAAATAATAGGAAGATTAAAAAAACTTCTGCCGCGCCAAATTTTATATTTTAAGTTAGGGAAAGATAACATATCAAAGTGAGGCATTGGGGTGTCCTTCGACAGGCTCAGGATGCTTCGAACCCATTCGACTACGCTCAGGGTTCGTCCTGAGCAAGTGAAACGCGTCGAAGGACGAAGGATGCTGAGCGAAGTCGAAGCATTTTTCTTGTCGGGCCTCATCCTGCCCGCCCTGGCTTTCTGGATGATTGGCGGGCCAGGGAGCGGAGCCCCTCGCAAGAGCGAGGGGCGGAGTCGAAGGATCTTATGACGAAAGACCCTTCGACTCGCCCTACGGGCTCGCTCAGGGTGAGCCCCGATAAAGAAACTCCCCGATGGCTCATCAAAGTATGTCATTTTATCATATCCTTTTCAACTTCTTCCAGGATTTTTTCCCATATTATTTTGGCCTGAAAATATTTCCCTTTCTTAAAATACTCCGTGGCAAGCTCATGGTCTTTTTTGAGCCTTTCTTCCAGGGCGATTCGGCTCCGGATGTATCCGGCGGCCTCTTCAAACATCATCTGACCCGTGACAATGATGTCTTTATAGATCTGCTGCGCCTCCTCCCATTGCCCGTTGCTCCTGGCCTCTTCGGCCAGACGAAAGAGATGATTCAATTCCATCACGATCGGACTCCCCGGACGGGCCAGCTCCCGGGTCACCATCTGCCAGGCCCAGAGAACGATTTTTTCCTCGAGCTCCCTTTGCCGGGCGCGAGCGATCTCCTTGAGGGTCCGGTCATAAAGGGCCGTCGTCATCCGCAAAAACGGCCCCTGGGCCGTGAAGCCCAGATCCGTTAAATCGTCACTGAAGTCGGTAAAATTGTACCCGACCCCCAGCCACGCCATGTCATTGATTTTCCGAGAGGCCTCCAGAACGACCCCCTGCCGCTGGTCCTGGGCCTGGACCTGGGTTAAGATCCGGTACTCGCCGCTCAAACGCCAGTCCCGGTCGAGATTATAATTGAGCCGGTGAACCATCAACCACGTCTGGGTTTTGGCGAAATCAAATCCAGCGACTTTCTCCT
>CAZUJQ010000012.1:29038-39032 GCA_964620805.1 uncultured Planctomycetales bacterium
CAATTTTTCCGAGAGCTGCCATTTGTCGGTTAAATCATAGACCATTTCTCCAGCGAGGACGTTGGCGATCTCTTCCTCGATTCCGGCGTTGTCGGACTGGCCGGCAGGGGCTCGGTTCGTTAAATACGTATAGCGTCCGAGGAGATTCAAACGGTCCGCGAAAATCGGGCGGTAGGCCCCGCCCAAAACCAGCTCTTGGTACTCAGCCTGGGTGAAGTTCGACGTTGTATTTTCTGTCTTTGAGAATTCCGCCTTGGCATAGACCGAGGTATTGGGATTGATCTTCCCCTCGGCGGAGCCATAAAAGACTTGTTGTAGGCTGTCCTGCTGGCCGGCGTCGTTACGGATTTCAAGTTTTCCGGAGGTTTTAAACCGTTCTTTGTCGGTTTCGGGGTCTTTGTCCACAAAACCCAATCCCGTGGAAAGGGCATAACGGTCCGACTGTGTGCCGTCGTGATGCTGCACGACTCCTTTTTCCAGAGAGCTGATAACCGCCAAACGGTCGTTGATGTCCCCGGTGAGTCCAAAGATATTCGAGCTGGAAACCTCCCCTGCCCCCTCTGAGAGCTGACGCGTCAGGGTCCCTTCCAGCTTGCGGCCGTCTTTTTCCCGGATCAATCCATACGTGCTCCCTTGTGTTATGGAATCCTCGGCAAGACCCAGAGAACGGCTGGAGATCATTTTGAGCTCATCGTTCAATTGCTTGGTTGTTCCCAGAGTTAGATTCGTGATCTTAGATTCCCCCGGCCGCTGGGCAACCCCTACGCCGGTTGTCATTTCGGTTTTTTCATCAACCTGGCGTTTGGCATTCACATCCATCGCCATCCCCCTGCCGGAAGCCGAAGACTGCATCATGCCCACGGTGTTCTGGATCTCGGTTTTCTCATCCACTTTCGCGCTCCCTCCCACGCCTACGGTCGCGGTTTTCTCGCCGCTTACCGATTCCGTCATGCCCACAGTGCCTTGCAGGGTTGTCTTTTCATCCAGTTTGGCCTCAGCACGGACTGAGGCCACAGCGCCGGCCTGATCACCGACGGAAGCCTTAAGGGTCGTAGAGTCGCCAAGTTTTGCTTCTTTGTCAATGGAGCCTGTGGCATCGAGGGATCCGCCTCTTTGATGGTCCAAGATCGTGTAATCTCCAGAGACTTTAATCTTCTCATTGACATTCTTCGTCGCACCGACACTGGTGGCCGTCCCTCGACTGCCGATCGTCTCCGAGGCCCGCAAGGCCAAGGTCTCATTGGGCTTGGCCTCGACACCGAGCGTGGTTTGATCGTTTTTCTCGCCTTTGAGGGTCTGCTGGCGCTCCAGGTACACGTTGACTTTATCCGTCCATTGATAATCGGCCCGAGCGGCGATAACATCTTCTTCGGTATTCGTGGCGGAGGCGAACTGGTCTTTCTTCTCGGTGACTTCCTGATGGCGGTACTCGCCGGTTAACCTCAGCTTTCGGATTTCATGAATGATCTGTAAAGTAGACGCCACACTCTGAGTTGCACCGACCTGAAGCTGAGTTTGCAGATTCCCGTTGTCTATCAGCCGCTGCTCATCGTGCCGGGCCATGAGGCGGGTGGTGGGAAGGATGTCATAAGTCGCCTCAAAGCCGGTCAGTCTTTTTCCTTGCTGCGAGACCGTGGAGGGCGTTGAGAATTCATCGTCAATCCATTTATAATAACTCGTGAATCCTATCCGGTTAAAAAGCCGGGCATCGCCTTTTAAGCCATAGGCCTTTCCCTGGGCATCCTGCGCTGTGGAAAGCTGGGTAAAACTCAAACCCCCGTCGGTTGAAATAAACATGCCCGTGGATTCAGATTTGCTTTCGGCGTATTCGGCTTTAACGGTTGCATCCTTTCCTAGATGAAGAGTCGCATCGGTTCCTGTCAGTAAATACTCTTTTCCCGACTCCTGGCTTTCTTTCACATAAGTCCCTCCGAGGATAAGGGAATCTGAAACCGCCTGGGCCACGCGTGCCCCGATTGCGCCCTCCTCAAATTTGTCTTTGACCTCGTATTCGTAATCGACAACCACAAAAACCGGATGGCCATCCAAAAGCTGATCCGAGATGATGGAATCCGACTCGACCAGGAAACGGACCGGCTGCCAGAAAAGGATCCGGCCATCGTCGTAATCCATCTCATAATCCGTGCCTTCCTTCATCTCTTTGCGGGTCAGGACAAGGCCGGTGATCTTATCCCGGGTTTCCACGACCACCTTGTCGGAGCCCTCAATCACATCTTTGTGCTTGAGGTAGAAAAGCGATCCGCCGGTTCCGAGGAATTCATTGTGGGCCGCCCTCTGCTTGGCTTGGGCGCGGAAGACCACGGCCTTGGTCGTGGGCTCGGCAAACGAGGTTGTGGAAAGGCTCTGATAATCAATCTTGCCGCCGTAGAGCGTGCGGTTGAACTGGGCAAATTCGGTGTCGGTAAAGCCCACCTGGGAGTTGCCCCACAAAACCGAGGACCTGTCCCATTCCACTAAAAGATAAAGCGGCCCCTGGGTGTCAGTGGCGGAATAATCCTTAGAAGATTCATCACCATAAACCGGGTAATATTGATCGGCTTCGAGCTTTCGGATCAGTTCCTTTCGGCTTCGGTCCGTATCCAGGCTCGAGGTGATCAAATATTTGCCGCGGATTTTTCCTTTAAGAAAATAGGCCACTTTCCCTTCGGCCCAGAATCCATCCTGGTAGCGATCCTCCTGGGAGACGGATTCAATCTGCTTGCGGTTCATGGCATACCCCACCTGGCCATCGCCCATGGCCACAAACAAAAGATAATCTTCGCCGACTCTAAGCTTTTTCGAATACCTCTGAGTGCCTCCTGCGGTGGCTGATCCCACAGACGGGGCTTCTGCTTTGGGAGGAGGCATTGAACCGATTGCCGGCGAAGAAGAAGTCACAACGTCCGATCGAGACAGGGCCTGCCCTGCACCATCACGGTACATGGCCTGGAGTTCGTATTCTCCTGGGGGAAGAATAATATCGAGTTTCTTTGTCGGCGGCGGAAGACCCGCCGGAGTCTCCAGAAGCTCCCGGGCCGTCAGGGCCTGGTATTCGGTTAAAGGAACTTCCGCCACAATCTGGCTCCCTTTAAGAATCCGCAGACTCCGGACATCCGCCTTCGCTGAATTGTTTTCACGTTCAGCTTCGGCGGATAGTCCGGCGGAATCCCGCACGAAAGTTGCGGTATGAAGACGGACATCCGCCGGGGCCTTTTCCAAATACAGGGTCTCTCCGGTAATCGGAATGGTCTGCCGGGCCAAGGCATTCTCTAAAGAGGCGGATTCCATCCATTGGCGATGGGCAGCTCGTCGTTTATCCGGTTGTTCTTCTGGGGATGATGATTTTAAAGCGGTCAGAGAGTCTTCTTCCTTCAAGACGAAGCGGATCGGCTTCTCTTGTGTTTCGTCTTTCTTGCCGTCTGGATTTTCTACGGTTAAAAGATAAGCCAGCTTGCGGTCTTCCCGGGGCATCCGGCCCTCGCGGGTTTTCCCATCCCAAAAGACCGGTTCATGCACTGTGGTTTGGTCGCCCTCAAAGGCCTTGACGACTTTTTTGGTGGCTTGATCGAGGATCTCGATTTTCCATTTCTTAAAAAAAGGGGCGTAATTCGTAAAGATTCTCAGCTCCACCGGCTCCCCAAGCTGGCCATTCTTTAAGAGGATGACTCCTTCGGGTTGAGGGCTGAGATCCCCGTTGAAAAGGCTCACATTCAAGCGCGGCTGCGGCCGGGATTTATCCTGAATCAGATTAAGGTGCTTGGCAAAAAATTCCGAATTGCGGTTGATAGAATCGTCGTCGCTTTGCTGAATGCCGAAATTCACTTTGGATAAAATCCCCGGCGTCACATCCAGGACCACCACCTTGTCTGTCGTCAGGGTGCTTCCTTCGGGGAGAGTCCTTTCATTCAACCGGAAGACGTGCCGCCCCGGAGTCAAGGCCGGCAGGCTGAATCGGCCGTTTCCATCGGTGGTGACGATCGTGCCGTCTTCCATGACAATCTGGACATTCGGAATGGGGTCCTCGCGGATGATTTCCCGGTCCAGGTGAAAATAGGTGGGCGGATCCTGTAGGCCGTTCTCATTTTTGTCCCAGAAGACCTTGCCCATCACGGTTCCCAGATCAAAGAGCGGATCCAGGACAATCTTGACGGTTTCCGAGGCCTGATTGGAAAGACGTAGCCCCAAGCTGTTTTTGGCCACCGCCACGTTTTCATAATTTCCCGGGGAGATCCCGCTGCCGACAATGAGTTGATATTTGAGGGTCTTGGTTGCGGAGGCAGGGATCGTCCCCAGCCTAAAGCGCAAAGGCCGGTGATCCGAAGGATCGACAATGGCGTTTCCATCCAGGATCACCCGATCCTTGAGATATTTGAAACCTGGAGGGATTTTATCTTCCAAATGAACGTCGATAACATCGTTCGTTGAGGTGTTGGTGATGGTGATCGTGTAGGTGACGATGTCCCCCACCTTGGCCATGGATTTGTTGGCATCCTTTTCAATGCGCAACAACCGGACGCTCCCATCCATCGGATGATCCATTTCGACAATGGCGCTTGCTAAGGTGAAGACTTCTCCTTTGGAACCGGTGACAATGCTACGGCCCGCAGGGAAGCTGGTCAAGGTGGAAGGATAATCATAACCGGTGGCGCTCACCGTAATATAGTAATCTCCATTGGCCGCCACAAAACTGTAGAATCCGTTGGCGGCGGTGGTGACCGGATTGACATCATCCGAGGCCAGCTCTACACCGGGGGTCGCTTTGGCGCCGGTTGCGTTGTTGAAGATGGTGACCGTGGCATCTTTGATCGTCTGGTCGGTGACCGAGTCGAAAACGATGCCAAAAGGATCGGTCATGGTCACGGTCAGGATGTCGCTGGCAACGCCGTTTACCGTCACTGACAAGTAATTGGTGCTTTTGACTAAAGCGGTGGATAAATTAATAGAATAATCTTTTGCGGGCCCCACGATCGTTGTGCCCACGGTCTGCAACAAGAGGCTCCCGCTGGCATCGCTGGCTAAGGCCGTGGCGGTTCGACCGGCCAGCGCTTCACCCATCAAGGTGGGCTTGCTCCCCGAAACACGGCTGCTCGCGGTTGGTGAGGTGATCGTTGGCACCTGATCCGTTGTGGGGCTGGCTGCCACGGTTAAGCCGCTGACCGTGGCCCCGCCGGAAGATCCGATGAAAGGCCGCAGGGAGTTTGACCCCAGGGCCAGGGCGGTTGGGGCCTCAACCCGGAAATTGCCATTGGCGTCAACGGTGGCTGTGGCCACGGTATTGCCGTCTTTGTCTTGGATTGTGACCGTGTCCCCGGCGTTTCCAATCCCGATGATGGTGGGCTTTGTGTCTATGGTCCGGTTTTTTACCGGGACGTTGATTTTGACGGTTGTGAAAATCCAGTTCGAATTGTTGTTGCCTGAGTCCGTGCAGTTTAAACAAATAATGACATTGGTGTTGGCATCCGAATCCTGCACATCCAGAAAATTAACGGTTTGATCATCCTCCGAGACGGTGATATCCCACTTGGATCCCGTTGAGGTTGATCTTAGCTTGATGCGGTTGCTGCTGGTCCCGGTTAAAGTCAGGATGTTGGCCACCGTGATATTGGTCCCGGCGGTGAAATTGATTTGCTTTCCCGCGGTGGTCGATGTCAAATTATAAAAGGTGATCGTATCCGCACTGACCGTGGCCGTGCTAGAGGTGTCCAGCGTCATGGTCCCGCTGGAATGCGTAAATGTCCCTCCCGAATAAGTAAAGCTGCCGGCGACCGTAAAGCTTTTGCTTGCCCCGGGGGCGGTTAACGTGCCGGAGCTTAACGTCAGCGCGCCATCGGCATCGATCGTGCCGCTGGCGGCGCTGAGCGTCCCCCCATCCACCGTCAGGGTGCCGGTTGTCGTCAGGGTGTTGGCATTGGTTGAGATATCCAAAGTGCCAGCGGTGACATTGAGCGCTCCGGCCACGGTCAGGGCGCCGTTGGTGCGGAAGGTATCCTTGGTTGTGTTGGTGTCGTTGATGACGAGATTGTAGTAATCGGTTGTGCCGAAATCGGTGATCGTGTGGGTGTCGGCGGTGCCATCGCCATTACCGGCGTAGCGCACGGTTCCGGAATCGGTATCCATGGTCGTGATGGAAACAGTTTCGCTGCCGAATAAGCTTAAAGTGCCGTTATTGGTGAGGGTGCTGGAGGCTGTTAAATTCTTCCCATTCAAGGTGAGGGTGGCGCCGGCGTTGATGGTCAGATTCGCTACGGTGACGTTCGTTGCTAAACTCGGCTGATTGCTGGCACTGGCAACAACCGCGGTATCCGCTGAAGACGGGACCAGACCCACATCCCAGTTGGCGGCTGTATCCCAGTCTGTTGAAGAAGAACCATCCCAGGTGATGGTCGCGGCTCCGAAGGTCCAATTCGTATTATTCCCGGAATCCGTGGAGCTCCCCCGGGCAATCAGTGTTATCCCGTCGGAGGCGTTGCTGTCTTTGACATCGAGATTGGAAAGACTTTGGCTGCCGCCGCTTTGGAGGGTCAGCCCGGCCTGGGTTCCGGAGACATCGCTGCGGATCGACAGAAGCTGACCCGAGGCGCCCTGCAGCGTCAGGGAATTGGCCACGGTTTGGGTGGAGGCATCGTCCAAGGTGAGGGTGGCGGTGGAGGTGACGGTTTTGCTCAAGTTATAAAAAGTGGTGTTTCCCGTCAGGCTCTGATCGGTCCCGTCCAGCGTCACGGTGCCCGAGGAATGGGTGAAGGTCCCACCGGAATGAGTGAAGTTGCCCGAGACTGTGAAGGTGTTACCGGTGGTTGGGGCCGTCAATGTGCCGGAGGAAATCGTGACGCCGCCGTTGGCATCGATATTTCCATTGGTGGCGGTCAAGGTGCCTCCGTTGACCGTGAGGGTGCCGGTTGTGGTTAAGGTGTTGGTGTTGGTCGAGATGTCGAGGGTGCCGGCGGTGACATTCAAAGCGCCGGCAATCGTCAGATTGGCATTGGTGCGGAAGGTGTCCTTGGTTGCGCTGGAATCGTTGATGGTGACGTTGTAGTAATCGGTTGTGCCGAAATCGGTGATCGTGAAATTCTCGCTCAGACCGTCGCTGTCGCCGGTGAAGGTGAAGGTCCCGGTGTCGGTGTCCATGGTGCCGAAGGAAACGGTCTCGCTGCCGAAAAGGCTGACCGTGCCGTTATTGGTGAGGGTGCTGGAGACGGTAAAATTTTTCCCATTTAAAGTCAACGTGGCGCCGGAATTGACCGTAAGAGCGGCGACGGTGACGTCGGTGGCGAGACTCGGCTGATTCGTAGCGCTGGCAATGACCACGGTGTCTCCCGAACCCGGGACAAACCCCAGATCCCAGTTGGCCGGCGTATCCCAGTCCGTTGAGGAGGAGCCGTCCCACGTGATGGTTGTGGCTCCGAAGACCCAGTTCAAGTTGTTGCCGGAGTCGGTGGAGGTGGAACCCGCGACTAAAGTCACGCCGCTGGAGGCATCGGAATCTTTGACATCAAGATAAGAAAAGCTTTGGGTGCCACCGGATTGAAGGGTGACTTTGGCCCGGGTTCCGCTGGAGGAGCTTCGCAGGGACAAGAGTTGACTGGCCGCCCCCCGCAGGGTCAGGTTGTTGACCGCTTTCTGCTCACCGGTGGCATCGAAGGTAAGGGTGGCCGCCGAGGTGACGGTCTTGCTGAATGTATAAAATGTTGTGGAGCCCGTGAAGCTCTGGTTGGTGCCATCCATGGTGACGGTGGCGCTGCCGTGGGTGAAGGTGGCGGAGTTTGTCCAGTTACCCCCCACGGTCATGTTCTGGCCGTTGGCGGTGAAGGTGCCGGCGGAGTTCGTGAAATTGTTGTCGATGTCGATGGCGTTGTTGGTCAGCTGCAACGTGCCGGCCCCCGAATGGGTCAGGTTGTAGAAGCGTTTGCCGACCGCAACGCCGTCCGAATCCAGGGTCTGGGTACCGCTTCCGGCGGTAAATTCCACGGTCCCGGTATTCGCGGTAAAAGTGCCGGAGGTGTTGTCCCAGTTTCCGGTCAACTGGACGGTGCCGGTCGTGGTCAAGAGCGTGCCGTCGTTGGTGACATCGCCGGCGACCGAAAGGGTGCTGGCATTCACTCTGACGGTTGAGCTCGCTGGGATCGTAAGCCCGGCCGCCCAAACGCCAACCGGCGCCAAAAAGGTACCAGCTACCAATATGGCTATTATAAGGTACCGTCTACCTATCATACCTATCATAAAAATCCTTATCCCCCAAGACTCTCCTTCTTCTATCTTCCAACAAATCCAGCTCTTCTCCCTGATAATTAAATACCAAGGCCCGGTAAGCCGCCTGCCGCTCCTGAGAATTCTTCCCCAAATCTTTCCACAAGGGATGAAAATCAACAGCTAAAGGGGCCTCCATCCCCAACGCCAAGGCCTTATAACCAGACCACCGGTAATCCTTGGGATCCGGAACAATCTTGGCTTTGACCGGATTTAAATCGATATAACGAGAGCAGACAAAAAAGTATCTCTCGGCTTGCACGAGGAAGCTTTTAAACCGGCCTTGAAAGACGTGCCCTTCTCGCTTGTAGTTCCAATTAAAATATTTTGCGTATCCCTTTGACACGTATTCCATGAGGTTAGAAAGGGCCCCGTTTTCCACCGGTTCGATCAGAAGATGGACATGATTGCTCATCAGACAAAAATTATAAATCTGAACAGGATATTCCTGGCGGGCTTTATCGATCAGATCAATATAGGTCTGAAAGTCTTTTGTGGAGTGGAATAGGGTCTGGCGGTTGTTGCCAATGGAAATAACATGGTGGAGGAAGCCTGCCTCCTGCAGCCGGGGTGGTCGTGGCATGAGAGCATTGTATCAAGTGAACATTCTTTGTCAATAGGTACCTGGTACTTTTCTTCCATGAGGTAGCTGGTACCTTTTTCCTCCTGTCGTATTGATCCCCACGTTACCGCTGGAATCTATCGTCAACCGGGTGTTCGTGTCGATCGCGCTCGTCCCGATCTTGAGCTTGTCGGAGTCCCCATCATCGATCCCCATCGTAAACGTGGATGTCCCTGACAACTGAAACGCCAGCCGCGGGTCGCCATCCGCCGCGGTATTGTTTAAGTCGATCCCCCCGGAGGACGCTGTCCCCTCGATATCCAACTGCATCGAGGGCGTACTCGTCCCGATCCCAACACTGTCCGTGGATGTCCCTAAATATACGTTTGTGCCGCCGTCGGTCCAGCCGCTCACTGCTGTCAGGCCGCTGATCCCCTACCCGTCCCCGTAGATCGTCCCATCCACCTCCAGATCATTCTGGATGTAGATATCCCCGCTGCCCACATTGTTGAGGGTTCCGCCCATCCACACATGCATCAACACAACTGGCACACTCATCCCGATCCCCACATTCCCATTCCCATCGATCGTCAGCCTCGTATTGGTATCGATCGCGCTCGTCCCGATCTTGAAGGTGTCCAAGTCCCCGTCATCCACACCTATCGTAAAGGCTAGGGTGCTGGAAAGCTAGGCGCGGGTCACCGTCCGCCGCGGTATTGTTGATGTCGATCCCTCCGGAAGATGCCGAGCCCTCGATGTCCAACTGCACGCTCGGTGTCGTTGTCCCGATCCCCAGATTACCATCCACCACCAGATTCTCCGCGGTGGTGCACTCCACCCCGGAGCTGTCCAGCCTCAGACACCCCTTCGTCACCACGTTGCCGTCGGAATCGACCTGGAAGACCTCGGTCGATGAGGAATCCTGCAGCGACAGTCCGCTTGTGCCGTCCGCGGAATCGAGGATGACTTCCAGGTTGGCGGCGTTCGTCGGCGTTATTTGCAAAAAGAAAAACAGGAAGAAGAAAAGACTCCATGCGAGAAATCTAAATATTCTGGATAGTGGATAATGGGTGATGGGTGATGGGTGAAAAATTTTGCATGTGTCATTGCGAGCGACCGTAGGGAGCGAAGCAATCTTAGGGACTGTAATGAAATTACTTGCCTATTTATCGTCGGGAGCAATAGTAT
>CAZUJQ010000013.1:0-34274 GCA_964620805.1 uncultured Planctomycetales bacterium
CTTACCAGGTGGCAATGGCTGACGCGATCATTTATGCGACATCGCTTACCGAAGGGGCCCAACTCGTCACCAGCGATAGTGATCTTGCCGCCCTCCCCCGTGTGACCTATATCAAGAAGCCATGAAGTTATGCCTTCCTGTCCCAGACCGTTCATCGTAACCAGTTAAGCCCATTCCTTCAAAGGCTTGACCCATTGATTCATTAACCCGAAACACAGAGAGGCTGCCCCGCCTTTGGCAGGGCAGCCTCTCTCCCCCTTTTACAGCAGCTGAATCTACGGCTGATAACTGATCCGGTAGATGACACTCGCATGGTCATCAGAAACCAAGAGGCTGCCATCCGGCATGACCTCGAGATCCACGGGCCGGCCCCACGCCCACAGGGTTCCCTCTTTCCCGTCTTTGCTAAGCCACCCCTCAGCAAAGACTTTATAAGAGATAGGCTGATTGTCCTTCAAGCCAACCAGCATGATTCGGTAGCCAATGGGCCGGCTACGATTCCACGATCCGTGCTCGGCAATAAAGATTTGATTTTTGTATTCCGGAGGGAACATATTGCCGGTATAAAACCGCATCCCCAGCGCCGCGACATGCGGACCCAACTCTAAGGCAGGCGGCGTAAAATCCGAGCATGGTTTATTCTTTCCAAATTCCGGATCCGGGATATTTTTCCCATGGCAATAAGGAAAACCAAAATGAGACCCGGGCTGGGGCGCTCGGTTCAGCTCATCGGGTGGAAGATCATCACCCAGCCAGTCCCGGCCGTTGTCGGTAAACCAGAGCTCCCGTGTCTTGGGATGCCAGTCAAAGCCCACGGTATTGCGGATGCCACGGGCAAAAACTTCCAGATGAGTCCCATCCGATTTCATTCTTAAAAGAGAGGCATAGGGGAGATCCTGTTCACAGATATTGCACGGTGCCCCAACGGGTACATACAAGTGGCCATCTGGACCGAACCGGATAAACTTCCAGCCATGCCCCTCATCCGAAGGAAACGAATCATTGACCACCACTGGCTTCGGTGGATTTGCCAGACGATTTTCAATGTTATCAAAACGCAAGACACGATTGATTTCCGCGACATAAAGCGATCCGTTCTTAAACGCCACCCCATTAGGAAATCTTAGGCCTTTGGCAATCACGCTGACCTTATCCGCCCGCATATCCTTATTTCGGTCCACAATCGCATAGACTTGACCCGCAGTTCTGGATCCAACAAAGAGCGTGCCTTGAGAGCCCAGCGTCAGGGAACGGGCGTTGGGGACGCCTTGCGCATAGATCTCGATCTTAAAATGTTCTGGAAGTTTGATGGCGGGAAGAGGCAAGTTAGGCTCTGCCCAGGAGAGATTAGGGCTGAAACCAAGAATAACCAAGAAAAAGATCACAACACCAGAGATTATGGTGATTTTCTTCAACCACCGTTTGGGGGCTTTCCTCATTGGCACCTCCTATTTCGTTGAGGGGTCGGGTGTGTAAGCTTCCGCTGGAATTTAATCTTCTCGGTCCGGGCAGATGATCTTTCCTGGATCAAACGGGAGATATTTTTCTGTCGTTGGGTGGTTTGGGGTTTGGCCATAGGATAAACCTTCCTGCGGATATCAGGGCATCACATGATCAGGTAGTGGGGATCAGGATACCACGTTATCAGGGACATATCTTCTCGACCTAATTTTTTTCCCTGATCTCCTAGTTTCCTGTTATCCCCACCCTAACCTCCCGGATAACCTGATCCCCACCTTTAACTTCTATCTCTTTTTCTTGTACAACCCGATCAACTCCCCCTGAGCAAGGATGTGACCTTGCATGGCCTTTTCCAATTGAGCTTTGCTGATCCCTTCTTTCAGGTCGAGTTTTGTGTCCAAGGCATAGATTTTAAAAAAGTACCGATGGGTGCCACTGGGAGGACACGGCCCCCCGTAATCCCGGCGGCCAAAATCATTGATTCCTTGAAGACCGGGGCGGCTGTTTTCTTCAATCGCCGCGGTCACCGGAATATTAAAAACAACCCAATGAACCCACGTCCCCATGGGTGCATCCGGATCATCCACGATCAAAGCTAAAAATTTACCCTCGGGCGGGATTTCCGAAATATTCAGAGTCGGATTCACGTCTTCTCCTTCGCAGGTAAATTTACTAGGAATCATTTGATTGTGCTCAAAAGCAGAACTCGTGAGTTTCATGGCTTCACCTCCTTGATGATCGATTTGGGTTTCTTTTTCAGCGAGAGCAAAACCTCCGCTCGATACCAAAAACGAAAGGGAGATTCCGGATAATACGCATCTCATTGTTCCTTTTCTCCTTTATGCTATTTTTCGTTGCAAAAGTTCAAAAAACCGATCGATATCTTCTTGAACTTGCAAAATGATCCGGCTAGAACGGATCGATACCGGATCCTTGTTCACCACCACAATAGAACCTTCCACGACCTCCGGCATCATGGCTGCGGGATAAACCACGCAGGAGGTGCCAATGACAAAGAAAAGATCGGAATTCCGAGCCAGGGCGTAGGATTCCGCAAGGCATTTGACATTTTCTCCGAAGAAAACAATGTCTGGCTTAATGACCCCGCCACATCGGCACCGGGGGACATCTTCTTGAAATAATTTGGTGTGCATTTCTGGATATGAGAATTCCCGCCTGCAGTCCTGGCAGAAACTCTTTAAGAAACTGCCATGCATCTCCAGGACATTTTTTGATCCAGCCTTCCGATGAAGAGAATCGATGTTCTGGGTGATAACGCCTTTGAGCTTTCCCTGGGCCTCCAGCCGGGGCAAAAACCGGTGGGTAAAGGTGGGTTCCAGCTTTTCTTCCATGCTGACAAAATCCCGCGCAAAATCAAAAAACGGCTTGGGATTCTGCCCAAAGTACCCGATGTCAAAAATCGTGTCCGGGTCGTATCGTCGGGTCACATAAAGTCCCTGCGGCCCCCGGAAATCCGGAACGCCGGCATTCGTGGAAATCCCAGCCCCGGTTAGAGCAGCAATCCTCTGCGCGCCTTCGATCAGTTGAGAGCATTCTTGCGCAAGAGAATCGAGGGGAATGTTAGACCTCATGAGTTCCTAAGGTAAATTTTCTCCCATAAAATTAATCGCCCAAAATCTCTTTGATTTTTGCCAAGAGATCTTCGAATTTGATTGGCTTGAGAAGATAATCTTTAATCCCTTTACGCCGAAAAATGGGTTCCATCTCGGGGTAAGCGGTCACAATCACGAAAGGGACCGATTGATAATTTTCCATTTTTCTTAAGTGGGTTAGGAACGTGTAACCATTCATGTCCGGCATTTGAATATCCAAGATGATCAAATCCAAGGAAGGTGCTTTTCGAATGACATTTAAGGCTTCTTGGCCGTTTCGGGCGGTTTGGGCACAATAACCTGCCCGTTCTAGCATCTTCTTGGTGAATCTGAGGGTATCCCCTTCGTCTTCTACGACTAGGATTGTCTTAATAGCCGCCTCCTTTTTTAGCCTTCCTCCTCATATCTCTTCTTCAACGTCTCCACGACCCCTGCATCCGCCAGAGTGGTGACATCGCCGAGCGCGCGGCCTTCGGCCACATCCCGCAGGAGCCGGCGCATGATCTTCCCGCTGCGCGTTTTAGGAAGGTCATGCGCAAAGATGATTTTGCTGGGACGCGCAATGGCGCCGATTTTGTTGACGACATGCTGCTTGAGGGTCTCTTCTGTATCTTTTCCAGGGATGTTTCCCTCTTTTAACGTGACAAAGGCAGCGATGGCCTGGCCCTTGATCTCATCGACAATCCCCACGACCGCGGATTCCGCCACTTTAGGATGGTCCACCAGCGCGCTTTCCACCTCCATCGTGGAGATGTTGTGGCCCGCGACCAGCATGATGTCATCCACCCGACCTAAGAGCCAAAGATAGCCGTCCTCGTCTTTCTTGGCGCCGTCACCGGTGAAATAATACTTGCCGTTCCAGCGGCCCCAATAGGTTTGCTTGTAGCGTTCTGGATCGCCGTAAATGCCGCGCAGCATCGCGGGCCAGGGCTGGGTGAGAACCAAAAACCCACCGCCGACCGCAATCTCTTCGCCTTTCTCATTGACGACCTTGGCTTCAATCCCGGGGAGTGGTTTTGTGGCAGATCCGGGTTTTAGACCCGTGATGCCCGGTAAAGGTGAAATCAAGATGCTTCCGGTCTCGGTCTGCCACCAAGTGTCGACCACCGGGCAGCGCTCTTGGCCTATATTTTTGTAGTACCAGATCCAGGCCTCGGGATTGATGGGCTCACCGACACTGCCCAACAAGCGCAGGCTCGAGAGGTTGCAGCCTTTAAGCCATTCGGTTCCCCATTTCATAAACGCGCGGATCGCGGTGGGCGCGGTGTAAAAAATCGTCACCTTATGTTTTTCGATGATCTTCCAGAAGCGGTTACGCTCTGGCCAGTCGGGGGAGCCTTCATAAAGAATCTCGGTTGCGCCGTTGGCGAGGGGTCCGTAAACGATGTAGCTATGCCCAGTGACCCAGCCGATATCCGCGGTGCACCAGAAGACATCGTCTGGTTTCAGGTCAAAAACCCAGCGGGTCGTCGCGGTCACACCGGTCAGATAGCCCCCGGTTGTGTGGATGATGCCTTTGGGCTTGCCGGTCGTGCCCGAGGTATACAAAATAAAAAGAGGATCTTCCGAGTCCATCTTTTCCGGTTGGCAGTACGCTGGGGCGTCCTTAATCAAATCGTGATACCAGTGGTCGCGTCCTTTTTGAAAGCTGATCTCATTGTTGACGCGCTTGACCACAATGACATTTTTAATGCTCGGGCAATCTTTGATCGCGGAATCCCCGGTCTTTTTTAAAGGAACAACTGCGCCCCGGCGCCAGCCGCCATCCGCGGTGAGCAAAAGCTGGGCCTGGGCATCGATGATCCGATCTTTCAAGGATTCCGCAGAAAATCCACCGAACACAACCGTATGCACCGCGCCAATCCGCGCGCAGGCCAGGACCGCCACTACGGTCTCCGGAATCATCGGCATATAAATCGCCACACGGTCGCCCTTCTTCACACCCAGAGATTTGATGGCATTGGCCAGCTTGTTGACTTCTTTATAAAGATCTTCATAGGTCAAGGTTCTTTGATCACCGGGCTCGCCTTCCCAAATCAGGGCGGCTTTGTTCCGAAGAGAAGTTTGGATGTGACGGTCGAGACAATTATAAGAGGCGTTGAGTTTGCCCCCCACAAACCATTTCGCAAAAGGCGGATTCCATTCCAAAACCTTATTCCATTTCTGAAACCACTCGAGCTGGCTGGCGGCCTCGGCCCAGAAGGCCTCAGGGTCTTTCCGGGCCTTTTCGTAGAGGGAAGGATCACTGACGTTGGCTTTTTGTTTGAATCCCTCCGGTGGCGGAAAGACGCGATTTTCTTCCAATAAGGCCGCAAGAGTGGCGTTGGTAGTTTTTTCATTTGCCCGTGTCATAGAATCCTCCCGTCATTTTTCCTTAGTTTTTGTTTTAGAAGTAAATGACCTGCCTCGCCTTGCTCGGCAAGGGGGGCGAGGCTCGCCCCTGCCATGTTCTTGCTGGGGGGGGCGGCCTTTCTGTCATTTCAACCTTGATCAGGCCAGGGAAACGTCCATTTGGTCAAAGGGACTTCGGTCAGCCGCACCCCGGAAGAGCCCAGGCTGGCATAGCTGTAAATCGCTCTGGCGATCCGGTCAATTTCGACCCAGTGATACGAGTAATCCACCGTGATTTGTTTTCCACCTTTAAAGACCAGCCTGACCGCATAATAGCCACCGTCATATTTTCCAGATAAGAACTCCCGAATTTCGACACGCTTGAGATCACTAAGCAACCCAATGCGTTTTCCGTTTTGCAGGATAGAATCGGCGTCCCGATCAAGGATATAAAACCGGTTGCCTAAGATCGTACGCACCGCCAGATAAAGAGGAACAGCGATGACCCATATTGCCATGAGGCAAGACAGAAGAAAAAGTCCCATCGCAAACGGATTGTCAACGGGGTAAACTCCTCGGAGGGCAACAAAGACAACATAAGCCAAGATGGAAACGATCAGAAGACAAACCAATTCAAATAATCCCATCACCCTGGTCCGTCTCAGGACCAGTCGATCTTTCTCTTGGGATATTCGAAAATGGGGTATGGCCAGACCCATCGCTTTTATGTTACCGTTTCCTCACTTGATTAATTTCAGAATCTCCTCAAATTTGGGATGCTCAGAGGTGCGTAAAAGCTCACACATCATCATCTCCACGCTGGTGAAACCCGCGCCCAGCTCTTTCATCCGGCTAAAGGCAATGTCCCGATTCTCTTTGGTCCGTGAAGAAACGGCATCCGCCACAAGCCGGACTTCATAATTTTGCTCCAAAAGATCCCCCACGGTCTGATACACGCAGACATGCGCCTCGATGCCGGAAACCAAAATTTGCCTTCGCCCAAGGCCTTGAAGGGCCTCCCTAAAATCTTGATTCAAAGCACAACTGAAGCTGGTTTTTCTAATGGGTTTTGAATTCGCCAGATATCGGACGAATTGGGGAAGGGTCTTGCCGATTTTCTCCGGGGTCTGCTCGGTCCAGAGAATGGGAATGTTTAGAATTTGCGCTCCCTTGATGAGCGCTTGAAGGTTTTTGAAGAGCTTTTCTTTTTCATGCATCTGGCGGGCGAGCTTTCCCTGGACATCGATGAAGAGCAAGACGGTTTGGTTTATGTTAAACATCCTTTGCCTTTTTTATTTTGCTAATTCGCCATCCGAACCGGCAGACGCCGGCGACCCCAGGTCCCCGGTGTATCCTCAAAATAACCCGCACACACCGCGCCGCAGGATTCGCAACGGCCATCTTTGATATGGTACTCCCCCAGCTCGTACCAATCCCGTTCAATCAAAAGCGCCTGGCACTGATGGCAGTACGTGCTGGATCCTTGAGGATCATGGACGTTGCCGGTATAAACGTACCGCAGCCCCTTGGAGATGGCAATCGTCCGGGCCCGGGTTAACGTCGCAGGCGGCGTGTGCGGATGATCCATCATGCGATAATCCGGATGAAAGGCCGTGAAATGCAGCGGCACATCCTGGCCTAAGTTTTTTAGAATCCACTCGGACATCTCGTGAAATTCCTTGTCCGTATCATTTTCCCCGGGGATGACGAGATTGGTGATCTCCAGCCAGACAGGGGTATGATGTTTGATGTAAACCAACGTGTCCAAAACAGGCTTAAGGGCACTCAGAGTGAGTTTTTTATAAAACTCCTCGGTAAAGGCCTTCAAATCCACGTTCGCCGCATCCATGTGTTCGTAAAATTCCGGACGCGCCTCATCCGTGATATATCCAGCGGTCTTGGCCACGGGGTGAATGCCTAACTTGCGGCATTCATCGGCCACATCGATCGCGTACTCCGCAAAGATCACAGGGTCATTATAAGTGAAGGCCACGCTGCGACACCCCAACACCTTAGCCTTCTGTGCAATGGCCCAAGGGCTGACCTCATCCATCAGCCGGTCAAATTCCCGGGACTTGCTGATGTCCCAGTTCTGGCAAAACTTGCAGCCGAGATTGCAGCCGGCGGTTCCAAAGGAAAAGATGCTTGTCCCCGGATAAAAATGATTGAGCGGTTTTTTTTCGATGGGATCGATGCAGAAGCCGCTGCTGCGGCCGTAGGTGGTTAAGACCATCTGACCGTTAATATTCTGACGGACAAAGCAAAACCCTCTTTGTCCGTCGGCCAAGGTGCAGTGCCGGGGGCATAAGAAACACAACACTCGGCCATCATCCGTTTTGCGCCACCAACGGCCCGGGTGTGGAGTGGAAGAAGTCTTTTCTACCATCATTCTAACCTCCTCCTAATCAATCTCATCAATAAGAAATTGGAACTGGTTTTAGTCTAGTCTTTCTTCCCTTTTTGCGCAAGAGTTTCTTTCGTTCCCACTCTAAAAAAGGCATTGCACTTTGCGATGATCGCAAGTAATATGATAAAGCTGTGAAAAAATCCTTTACTCCCAACTTTCGCACTCCCACCGAGCAGCTTTGCAAAGAAGAGCTCAATAAGATGAACTCCAACGGCATGCGCGGCCGGTTATGGCAAGATCTGCGCGATGACAAGCCCGATTTGGTCTGGGAATCCGAGCAGCTGGCCAAATCCCATGGGATCTATCTCGAATTTAACCGCGCCAAAACCGGCGAAGAAAAAGACTGGATGTACATGATCCGGATCAGCATTCCCGGCGGCGGGCCGATCCCTCAAAAGCAGTGGCTCCTCCTGGATGAATTGTCCGAGAAGTACACCTATGATCCGGACAACCACACCTCCCTTCGTTTTACCACCCGACAGAACATCCAGTTTCATTGGGTCAAGAAAAATGCCGTTGGGGATATCGTCAGGTCCCTGGCCGAAAGCGGCCTCTATAGCTTAAACGGCTGCGGAGACAATACTCGAAACGTCATGGGCTGCCCTCTTTCCCAATTCTCCGATATCTTCAACGCCAATGCCTGGGCGCAAAAGGCCGGACAATATTTTCGATTGCCCTTGGAGCCTTTTATCGAGATCTTCTCGATTGATCCCAACTATCTTCGCCGGCCGGGGGAACACCCGAGGAGGGAAGAATCGTTTCAATACGGTACTAATCTTCTCAACCGCAAATTCAAAATTGCCTTTTCCACCATGCACAAAGACCCGGCGACCGGCAAGATCATCCCTGATAACTGTGTGGAATTAAGGACCAATGATTTGTCCGTGGCCCCGATTGTCGAAAACGGAAAAGTGACAAAATTTCAAGTCTACGTGGGAGGCGGCCAAGGCGAACGAAACGGCAAACCCACTGCCGCCATGCTGGGTTTGCCCCTGTGCCGCGTTTCTGAAAAACAGCTTATGGCTGTTTTGGACGCTGTGGTTAAAGTCCATAAGGAATGGGGCGATCGCCAAAACCGTTTCTGGGCCCGAATGAAATACGTCGTCAAAGTCAAAGGGATCGACTGGTACCGCGACCAAGTGAGTGCCATTCTGGGATTCCCCTTGGAAAGGCCTGACCCCAGCCACGACTACGGAGATCGCCAACTCCATCATGGTTGGATGATTCAGCCCTTCAATGGTCTGTTGGCGTTTGGCGCCTTCGTGGAAAACGGCCGCGTCACGGACGCCGGTCCTAACGGCAGACTTAAAACCATGATTCGGAAACTGATGCTCAAATACCCCATTGAGCTCATGATCACGCCCAATCAAGACGCGCTTTTCACCGACATCCCTCCTACGGCCAAAGAAGAATTTGCCGCGGATATGGAAAAGCACGGCTATGGCTTGCGGAAGGGAAAGCCATACTCCAAGCTACGGTTGCTTTCCGGGGCCTGCGTGGGGCGGGATACGTGCCGTCTGACCTATACGGATTCGGAAAAGTTTGAGCCTGAGCTTCTTGATGAGTTGGAGGACAAGGGCTGGGGGGACTTGGCGGAATCGATCGGGATCACGGGTTGCGAGCGCCAGTGCTTTCGTCCATCCACCAAAACGATTGGGTTGGTGGGTTCTGGCTTAAATCGTTATCAACTGCGTATCATGGGAACCGAAGACGCCCGTCATCAAGGGAGGCCTCTCATTTCTTCTGATGGCGCAATCATGTATCTACGCTCGATCCCCCGGGGGAAAGTGGCAACGCTCCTGGATACGCTCTTTAAATTCTACAAAACGAACTGCCAAAAAAATGAGGGCCTCGGGGCCTATCACCAACGGATCGGCTATGATGCCATCATCCAGCACCTCAAAGAAAACCCCGCCACCTCCGAGCTCATGAAGGTGACCGCGCCAACGGATTGCGTGCTGGATTGAGGATAGCCAGCATCTCTTCGACCTTCACAAACTTCTCCCGTGGCTTGCCGAGGGGTTTCCCGCGCTCGATCTCGGCAGCATCGATCTTACGCCAGTCAATAAAACTGACAACTTTAACCCCGCGGTTTTTGAGCAACGTCAAGACTTCCTGACTGTCGGGCGTAGCACAGGGTTTAAGGTTAGGAAGATCGGCAAAAAGATTTTGTACGGTTTCGACACTATCGGGCTTGTTGGTGCCGATAACGCCGGAGGGCCCGCGTTTGATCCAGCCGGCCGCATACAATCCTGCTACCGGCTGGCTGTTTTCCATGATCCGGCCGCCCGCGTTGGGAAAGACCCCCTTTTTACCATCAAAGGGAACTCCTGGAATAGAAACTCCTCGATAGCCTACGCTGCGGAAAAATATCCCGCAGGCCAATTCCTCCAACTCTCCGGTCCCTACGGCCTGCTGGCCTCCGGGCGGGCCGGTCAGTTTGTTTTTCTCCAAAATCACCTTTTCCACACGGCCTTCTCCTTTTAGCTCCTTGGGCCCTTTGAAGAAGTGAATAACAAATCTCTTTCTTTTGGCCGGAGCCGGACGGCTGGCAAACTCTTTTAAGATTTCCCAATTCCTTCTACGGACCGCATTGTTGGGATCGTCCAATTCACTCTGGCTCTCGGGATTAATATTCAAGTACGCCGGATCCAAAACCGGATCGCAGTCTTGCAATTCCCCGAACTCTTTGATTTCCGGGGGAGTGAAGGCCGCCTGCACCGGACCCCGCCGGCCGATCAGGTGGACCTCCCTGATCTTGCTTTCCGCCAGGACCTCTAGGGCGTGTTGGGCAATGTCGGTTTGCTTTAGCTCATCCACGGTTTTGCAAAGAATCCTGCCCACATCCATGGCCACGTTGCCTTGACCGACAACAACCGCAACCTCATGGGAAAGATCGAACCTGCGGTCACGGTATTCGGGATGGCCGTTGTACCAGGCGACGAACTCGGTCGCCGTATAACTGCCGGGAAGGTCCTCTCCGAGAATCCCCAAGGCCCGATCCGTCTGGGCGCCGCAGGCGAAAAGGACGGCATCGTAATACACCGGGAGTTCTTGAACGCTTAAATCCTTTCCCACCATCACATTCCCAAAGAAGCCGAATTGGGGATGCGCCGCGGTTTTTTCATAAACCTTGATGACATTCTTGATCTTGGGATGATCCGGGGCCACGCCATAGCGGACCAAACCAAACGGCGCTGGCAAACGGTCATAAAGATCAACTTGAGTCTTGACATTTGCAGCGAGTAAGGCTTCAGCAGCGTAGAAACCGCTAGGGCCGCTGCCGATGATGGCGACGCGCAGAGGGCGTTGGGCGGTTCCTAACGACATAGACATGGAATATTCCTTATTTTGCAGTGGATCACAAAAGAAGCGAGAAGCCAGTGACCGGAAGCCGGCAAGTCATTTCGGTTTAGATTCTGGCTTCTCGCTTCTGGTTTCGGTTACTTATAATTACGGATTCATCTCCTTGACCAACTTGTCGAATTCCTCCACGGGAATGGCCGGGGAGGTCTTAAAGGAAATCCCGGTCATTTTGGTTAAGGCGATGGAGGCGATCGTGGCCTGGCCGGCGCTGGGAAGATTGACAATGAAAACTAGATCATGGTCACCTAAGAGGGCATAAACCGATTTCACCCTCCCCCCTAATTTTTGGATGGTATTGATGGCCTTGCGGGTTCGCTCTGCACTGATGTTTTTTACGGCTTGCTGCGAGTATTTTCCGAACATAAAAAAGGTGTTCATACGGTTGCCTCCTTTAAATGAATAATCATGAGGATAAAAAATTCTAAATCCGAAACCCTAAATTCTAATTTCAAAATCCTAAATTCAAATGTTCCAAACAATCACCTCCTTCCCTTTAAAGAAGAATAGTCGTATTTTATCCTAGCTTTTGTTCTGAAACAAGCCATAATCTTGTTTTTCAATCTTGTTTTCAATTCTTCGTCCTTGACTTTGTTTTGCTTTTTGCTATTCTAATCGCATTATCTAAATAGTTGATACTGAAAAAACTTAGCCTCTCCGTGGGGATTCTAGATACTTGATCCTAGATGCTCGCCTCCGACAAGTATCTAGCATCCAGTATCCTTCCTTCCAAAATTGAGGGATTTTTCAGGATCAACTAAACAAGGAAGTATCAATGAATATTGGTGTGCCCCAAGAAACCCATCCCGGGGAAAGACGTGTCGCCCTTGTCCCCACTTCGATCGAGCGTCTTGTACGGCTAGGAGTTCAGGTCACAATCGAAGCCGGATTGGGAACATCCCTCAGCATCCGTGATGATGATTATAAAAAAGCCGGCGCCACAATTGAGAGGGACCGCCGCAACCTTCTTTCCTCCTCGGATTTGACCCTGCGTTTACGCAAACCTCCCATCGAAGAAGTGGCGCAGCTTAAAAAAGGATCCCTCCACTTAAGTTTTCTGGACCCCTTTAGCGAAAAATCTTTAATCGAAGAGTTAGCCCGCCATCAGATCAGTGCGATCAGCATGGAAATGATTCCCCGCACCACCCGGGCCCAAAAAATGGACGCGTTAAGCTCCCAGGCCAATCTGGCCGGCTATGTCAGCGTAATCCTCGCGGCCGAGCGCCTTTCTAAAATCTTCCCTATGCTCATTACACCCGCCGGAACGATTACGCCAACGCGCGTTTTTATCATTGGCGCGGGGGTAGCGGGGCTTCAAGCTATTGCGACCGCTCGCCGTCTGGGAGCACGAGTTGAGGCTTTTGATACCCGGCCGGCCGTGGAAGAGCAGGTGCAATCGCTCGGTGCCAAATTTGTCAAAATCGATTTAGGAGAAACGGGCGAAACCAAAGAAGGATACGCCAAGGCCCTCACCCCCGAACAGCTCGAGAAACAGCGCCAGGGGATGAGTAAGGTTTGCGCAGCCTCGGATGTTGTCATCACCACCGCGCAGGTCTTTGGAAAGAAAGCGCCGCTCATTATCACCAGCTCCATGATCGCTCAGATGAAACCTGGAAGCATTATTGTCGACATGGCCGTTGAGAGTGGTGGGAATGTGGAAGGCTCCAGGCTCAATGAAGAAGTCGAGTTAAACGGCGTGCGCGTCCTGGGGCTGGGGAACCTGCCGGGACGGGTAGCGGTCCATGCCAGCCAGATGTACTCGGCGAATCTTCATAATCTTATAGAAGAATACTGGGATAAAGAAGCCAAAACCTTTAGGCTCGATCTGGATGACGAGATCATCAAAGGGTGCCTGGTGACGCATGAGGGGCGGATCTGGAATGAAAGGCTTAGGAAAGCCTAAAATCTGATGATAAAGGGTCACCAGGTCACAAAGTCACAATGTCACAAAATAATGGACATGTGACTGGTGACGTTGTGACCTTGTGACATTAAAAATTAGGAGCAGCCATGGAAACCCACTTAGACTTAACCACACTACTCGACCTCATCTTCCTCTTCGTTATCGCCATCTTCCTCGGGGTGGAGCTCATCTCGAAGGTCCCTTCCATCTTACATACTCCCCTCATGTCCGGGTCCAATGCGATCTCCGGGATCACGATTGTGGGGGCTCTGTTGAGCACGGGACTGACCCCCGGCAGTGCGTTTTGCACGATGCTCGGCGTTTTTGCGCTGATCTTTGCCACGATCAATGTCGTTGGAGGCTATCTGGTGACCGACCGGATGCTGGGGATGTTTAGGACTAAAACGACAAGCGGCACTGCGGCTAAAGAGGTCAAATCCGCTGCTGGAGGATCCAAATGAATCTCAGCATCGTGATCAATGTCTGCTACATCATCGCCTCTGTCCTCTTTATTACTGGGCTCAAGCGCTTGAGCTCCCCCACAACCGCCCGAGGCGCCAATCTTCTTTCTGCCATAGGAATGCTCTTGGCCATTGTCGGAACGCTTCTCTCAAAAGGTTTGGAATTTCAGTGGATCATTGCCGGGCTTCTCATCGGCTCTGCGATCGGGGTTTTTGTGGCGCTGAAAGTAGCGATGACTGCCATGCCCCAGATGGTGGCCCTTCTTAATGGTTCCGGCGGCCTGGCAAGCTTGCTCGTGGGCTGGTCCACGTATCATTACCATCCGGATGCAACAGTCCTGACGACCATCAGCACGTATCTTGCGGTCTTGATTGGCGGGGTGACCTTTACCGGCAGTGTCATGGCCTGGGCCAAATTGGAAGAGAAAGTCAGCGGCCGTCCCATTCTTTTTAAGGGCCAGAAGATCGTCAATTCGATTCTTCTTTTGGTGCTTTTGGTGGCGGGAATCGTTTACTGCATGGACCCAGCGCACAATTATCCTGTTTTTCTTTTGATTGTTGTTTTGTCGCTGGTTTTGGGAGTGATGGTCGTTATTCCGATCGGCGGCGCGGATATGCCGGTGGTCATTTCCCTTTTAAACAGTTATTCCGGGATGGCGGGTGCCGCCACGGGTTTCGTGATTATCAACAGCATGCTGATTGTGGCCGGGTCTCTGGTGGGGGCGAGCGGCATTATCCTCACCCAGATCATGTGTAAGGCCATGAACCGATCTCTGGCCAATGTCCTTTTTAGCGGTTTTGGATCAGCGGTCAGCCAAAAAGGAGGAACCGCTGTTAAAGGAGAAGTGAAACCCATCAAACCTGAGGATGCCTATTTGATTTTAGAGGCGGCCCGCTCGGTGGTTTTTGTTCCGGGATATGGGCTGGCCGTGGCGCAGGCCCAGCATGTCTTGCGCGAGCTGGGAGAGCTTTTAGAGAAGAATGGAACCGAGGTGCGTTATGCGATCCATCCCGTAGCCGGCCGGATGCCGGGCCACATGAATATCCTTTTGGCTGAGGCCAATGTCTCCTATGATCAGTTGATGGAAATGGACTCGATCAATCCCACGATGGAAACCGTTGATGTTTGTGTGGTGATCGGGGCCAACGACGTGGTCAACCCCGCCGCCCGCCATGACAAATCCAGCCCCATTTACGGCATGCCGATCATCAATGCCGACAAGGCCAAAACGGTTTTTGTCCTGAAGCGCTCCATGGCAACCGGTTTTGCCGGGATCGAAAATGAACTCTTTTACTACGATAATACGCGGATGCTTTTCGGCGATGCCAAGCAAACCCTCCAGGCCTTGGTGGCGGAGTTTAAGAGCGGGCATTGAAATTGAAAAATCATGGAAGAAGTACTTTGAGCACTGAGGTAACTCAAATTTCCCCTCACGGGATTTGGCTTTTGGTGAAGGGGACGGAATATTTTCTTTCCTATGAAGATTTTCCTTGGTTTAAGAAGGCGACTATTGCGCAGATCCACCATGTTCAATTCTTACATGGATTTCATCTTCGCTGGCCTGATTTAGATGTGGATTTGGAGTTGGATTCCCTCATAAATCTCGAAAAATATCCTCTGGTTTATAAATAACCGCCTTCCCTTAATCCCGCCGTCTCATCTTGGCCAGAAGGCGCAGAATCTCCAGATACAGCCAAATTAGCGTGACCATCAAGCCAAAGGCGCCCTACCATTCCATGTATTTTTTATTAGGGACAGCGCCTACTTTTCAGGTTGAAGCAATAAAAAGTAGGCGCTGTCCCTACTTTACCCACGTCTTGTTGACCGTTCCCTGGATCGTCATGGCGTTCGGGCTGTCATAAGCACGCGCGGCCGTAAAAACATTCTCCTGTAAAGCCGGATTGCTGGTACGAATCATATTCATACCCCTCCTTTCACGGTTTTATTCGATTTTTAATTGACGTGGAGTATCAATGGCCTGATAGATTTTAGTTCCTTGCTGGGATTTCGCTTCGCATGCCAGATGTCAAAGACAATCTGTCCCTGGATCCAGAAATCAATAGATGTCTGAAAAAGTTTGGATAGACGCTGCGCAATTTCCAGCGAGACAGGTCGACGCGCATGGATAATATCAATCAGATGTTTTCTGGAAAGCTTCAGATGATTGGCCATCTCCTGCTGTGTGATGTCATAAGGAATCATATATTCTTCGAGCAGTATGATTCCAGGGTGAACCGGAGGCCTGTTCTCAGGCAATCTCAATGTGGTTTTTAGGGTATTTAACTTCATGTCGACACCTCCTTAATGATAATCAACAATTTCAACGGAATTCGGACCCGATGATGTCCAATGGAAACATATCCGATATTGATCGTTGATTCTTATACTGTATTGTCCTTCCCTGTCTCCCTTTAACGCTTCAAGCCGATTCTTGGGCGGCGATCTCAAATCGTTAAGCGAGACAGCATTGTCCAGAGAGTAAAATTTTCTGTAGGTGATACTCCAAAGATGAACTGGCAAACGTTTCAATGCCTGTTTGGAGCGTGTCCCGTTGTAAATATCTTCGGTCTCTTTATCTTTGAAGTTCTGGATCACAAGATAAGTGTAACCATACAGGTGACATCTGTCAATGTCTTTCTATTACAAATTCCCGCTACAGAGCGGGAATTCCTGTTTTGGGGGTCACCCTCCAAAACGGTAATGCTTTTTCACCGCCCTGGAAATCATCCACGTACAGCTTAAACCCTGTGGAAACGTCACCAGATCCCCTTTGCCGAGCCTGATGGCCTCATTTGGGGTCTTGACTGTCACGTCTCCTTCCAGGAAATAACACATCTCCTGTTCGTCATAATGCCAGTCGAACGTCGAAGGCTCCTTGGTCCAGATGGGCCAGGATTGGACGCCCAAGTCGCTCAATTGCTTTTCCGTGGGTTTTTCGATTTTAATTTTGGGTTGAGTTTTGGTTTCACGCATAAGTTCTCCCTTTCTTAACATTGCGAAAAATTGGGTCCAAATACCTGAATGGGATATCAAATAACTCGGCAAGTTTTAAGACAGATGGAGGCAAGACACTCTCTGTAACCAACATAGCCAATCCATTCGGAATTTCTTTTCTGGCCTTCTGTTCCGCCCTAATGACGGCCCTGTACTTGACGCATTGATACACACCCCTCTGCAAGTCAGCGTCGTTTGAAATGCGTGATTTGACTTCCACAGCGACAGTAATGGTCTTACCTAAAAATATTACGTCTGGTTTATCTCCAGAAGCTAGGTAGTATTCGCATTCTCCTTTGGGAAGATTGACTTCCAAGTTAAGAAGTCCTGGGTTGTCTGATACGAATTCCTTGAGGTTTTCGTGTTCCGTACTTTCTCCCTCATTAGACCATCCATGATGGACTGGATCTATTATTTCTTTGGAATTCTTTTCTAACAGACCCGAAGTGAATGGCTTTAGACCATACCCCTCAAGAATACGATCCCACTTCTCAAAGTGAAATATTTTTTCATGGGTTGCCTCGGTCAGTGCTTTTCTGTCATTTAATGAAAGGGTTTATTTTTTATTAACTTGAGTTTGGCAAATTTTCGAATTTGTCGTCGGAAAAGTCTCTCGGATCGCAAAAACAGGTTTTCGATACCACAAAATTGCTTTCTCGACGAGAACTACCTGAAAATACGGCCCAAAAGCCCGAAAAAGTGCCAAACTCAAGTATTAAGAAAACGTTTCAAAGAAGGATCACAGCCCTTCCCAGGGACTCCGGTCTTGTTTACGATAAGGGCGTTTAAAGGTGGTATATTTGGATCCGTTTCATGCAATGCGTCTCCAACTGCACCCGCTGGAGATCCGTATGCAACGTGCATAACGTGATGTCCCAATTTCCTTGAAACAATTATCTCGTCCAGTTCAGAGTAGGTGATGGGTTTCTCATTCTTGGCACACTCTACCAAGATTGGAAGTATGGTTCTAGCCGTTTTCCTCATCCACTTGTCACCCTGTAATGCCTTAGGCAAAGACATAACTACCTCATTTTACTAGTTCTTTTATGCTTCTTTTTAAGCAACTCACCGGCAGGGACCCATTGGACCTTGCCATCCCTCCAGATTACCACGGGGTCTACCGTCCTATGATGGTTTAGGATAGCCTCCTGGACAACTTCTTTGGAGTTTTGTATGTTCCAAAGACGGTATGCTTAATTCACTAAGAATGCTGCAGCCGTTCGGCAACCCAAACCTTAATCACGGATTGGCGTGGCACTCCCAGCCGCTTCGCTTCTTTGTCCAGAGACTGTATTACCCACAAAGGAAAATCCACATTAACCCGCTTCTGCTCCTGTTCGGGTCTATGAGCATTCTTAAGATCAAGGTGTTTGGTTATATCCTGGCCTTTGTTGAATTTTCTATCAAAATCTTTCGCTTTCATAAAGCGTCACCTCCTCTTTTCGAGAACGTCTTACGGAAATGATTCGTATTGTTCCGCCTCGGTAAGTGATCACAGCCGACCAATGGGTTCCCGATATACGTCCAATCATGAGATGCCTCGGTTCATCCTCTGTTTTAGCCGGAATTTCTAATAAGTCAGGATCTTCCCATATGGCCTGTGCTTGCACAAAATCGATCCCATGCTTTTCCTTGTTGCTCTCGCTTTTTGTGGGATCAAATTCAAAATTCATTGTATATTAAATATACCCTATATATACAATAATAGCGATTTTTATATACCTTTCTGATAATTTTGAATTCTCGCCGCGCGGCAAGAATTGTAGCGTAAATCCTCAATCCCTCTTGACTTCCGGCCTATATTCCTCCCACCGCATCCCAAACGCCTCGCTTACCGCCACCTCAAATAATCAGCTTCTTTTAAGCTTCTTTTTAAGTAGTTGGCTGGCCGGGACCCATTGGACCTTGCCGTCTCTCCAGATCACCACGGGATCGCCTGTCCGATGATGGTCCAGGATCGCCTCGTGCACAGCTTCTTTAAGGGCTTTTTCTGCCTTTAAATTAATAAGATGGATGCTCCGTCTTAATGACACGCTTTTTTTCATCAATTCACTCCTGTGCCTGTGTAATCTTGGAAAACAATTCTTGATCAAATACGCTCAGTTCTCCCATTTCCTCTCGAGCGATCACCAGATGGATGGCTTTAGAATTATCAAATAGAGTCCATGAATCCAAAAACGGTCGATAAAGTTTGAAGAGATTATTAATTCCCTTGAAGAAGCGCCTTCTGACGACTTTCTCTGGAATATCATGCCCTCCTCGGTGAACCCGATCCGCTATTCGAGCCAGCGCCATCTCAATTGTCGGGATCCAAAGGAAAAACAAATGAATCCTATAACCTTGAGATTTCAGCCTCCGTAAAAATGGAACATAGGTAATTCCCGACAAGGTTGTTTCAAATCCAAAATCGCTTCGTTGGCTCGCCAGAAGACGAATTCTCTCCAGCATCAGTCGGCCCGCGCGCAGCGCCTCGGTCTCCGGTGAGAACGGCGATAATCCTCTAGCAATCAGATCGGCATTGACGAATTGCCTGCAGTGGGCATACTTGGGAAGAAACTTATTGGCAAAAGTCGTCTTCCCGGAACCATTGGGCCCGGCCACAATGTAAAGCTGGGGATGTATTCTAATCCCTCCTAATTCTTCAAAATATCGGGAAGATTTAAAAGAGCTTCTTGGATAGGCAAAATGGACATGTTCCCTTCATAAAACCGCCGGGTGCCGCCGTAAATAAAGTAAGCCTTTGCCGAGGGATAATCTTTTTGGAAAACCCGTAAACCCCGCAGCATGCTTTCGGAAATCCGTCCTATGCGTTTGACTTCGAAAGCCTTGAGCCCTTTGGGCCCGTAAAGGACGAAATCGACTTCCCTCTGATTGGCCGTGTGCCAATAATAAAGCTCATAGCCCAGCCTTAAGTAATCATTGAAAGCCCGCAGTTCCTGAAAAACCAAAGTCTCAAAGGCCGCGCCTTCCATCTCTTCGGGCATATCCAACGGACCCGAGGGGCGAACCCTGCGGTATATGCCGACGTCAAAGAAATAAAACTTATGATGGGCCGCCACCCGCCGCTTGGCCTTCTTGGTAAAGACCGGCAAACGGTACCCTATCAAGAGATCCTCAAGAATGGAGAAATAATTCTCTACGACCTTGCGCTCAACCGCACACTCCCGAGCGACCGAAGAGGCATTCAAGATCGAGCCTTGTGAAAAACTGGCCGCCTCCAGGAATCGAGAGAACGCACTTAAATTCCTCGTCAATCCTTCCTGCTGGACCTCTTCCCGCAGATAGGTTTTGACATAGCTTTCCAGATAGGCTTTGGGATCTTTCTCCGTATAGGCACAGGGCAGTTGGCCAAACTTAAGCGAATGCCCAAGATCGAAATCTTTGCCCAGCTCGAGGGCCGTTAGCGGATGGAAAGAATATGTCAGCGCCCGGCCGGCCAAAAGATTAACCCCGCGTTTTCTTAATTTCCGCGCACTGGAGCCCGTCAGGACAAATCGGCAGCGTTTCTTTTCAATAAGACGGTGGATTTCGTTCAAGAGTTCTGGAATCCGCTGCACCTCATCAATGACGATCCAATCAGCAAAGTTATTCGGAATAAATTTCTCCAACCGCTGGGGATTGGCCAAAAGGTCGTTGTGGATTTCCGATTCCAGAAGGTCAATAAAAAGGGCCTCAGGGAAGGTGGCTTTAACCCACGTCGTTTTCCCTGTCCCACGCGGGCCGAAAAGAAAGAAGCTTTTATTCTGAGGGGGAATTGTTATTCTGGAATACATGATTCCATATTACATATATAAATGGAGTTGTCAAGGACAGAAGGGATGTGAGGCGATTTCTCAATATTCTTCATGCGGCATCCCGAACGCCTCCGCCACCTCGCGGATGACCAGCCTGCCACCGATCATATTTAAGGCCCGGCGCAGGGCGTAGGATTCCTTCATGCATCGTTCAAAACCCAGATTCGCCAGTTGCAAAACATAAGGCAGCGTGGCATTCGTCAGAGCATACGTGCTGGTTCGGGCGACCGCTCCCGGCATGTTGGGCACACAGTAATGGACCACACCGTCAACGAGGTACGTGGGATTTTCATGGGTCGTGGGCCGGCTGGTCTCAAAGGATCCGCCCTGATCGATGGCCACATCCACCACGACCGCACCGGATTTCATCTGGGAGACTAGGGCACGGTCGACCAGGCACGGGGCCCGCGCCCCGCGCTTTAAGACGCTGCTAATGACCAGATCCGCCTTCAAGATGGAATCTCGGATCGTGTGGGGATTGCTCATAAGGGTGTGGACATTGGAAGGCATGATCTCTTCCAAAAACCGTAAACGATTGAGGCTCACGTCCAAGACCGTGACATTCGCCCCTAACCCCGCGGCCATGCGGCAGGCGTTGGAACCCACCACCCCTGCGCCAAGGATCACGACCTCCGCGGGCGCCACGCCCGGCACACCGCCCAAAAGAATCCCCCGGCCTTTCATGGGTTCTTCCAGATACTTTGCTCCTTCGTGCACCGCCATGCGGCCGGCCACCTCGCTCATCGGCGTCAAACACGGGAGCTCGCCGTTTTCGATCTCCAAGGTTTCGTAGGCCAAGGCAATGATCTTTTGCTTAAGCATGGCCTCGGTCAATTGGCGGTTCGCGGAAAAATGAAAAAAGGTGAAGACGATCTGCCGGGCTTTAAAGAAGGAATACTCCGAAGGGAGAGGTTCTTTGATTTTTACGATCGCTTCGGACTGGGCATAGACTTGAGAGGCGCTGGCGAGGATTTGCGCGCCGGAGTCTTGGTATTCCTCGTCCGAGACGCCGCTGCCTTTGCCGGCGTCCTTCTCAACTAAGACGCGATGGCCTTGCTCGGTCAGCATCTCCACGCCGACCGGAAGGATGCCAACGCGGTATTCGCTGTTGGTGATTTCTTTGGAGACGCCGATGATCATGAGTGCTAAAGCGATGAAGGGGGCCCCTTCTTGCTTTTGCAAGAAGGGGCCCCATAAGCTATTTCGGCCCTATCATGTTTTTGAGGACAACAAGGGCGTCGAACTTCTCTGCGGTAAGAAACCCCAAGGCGACCGCCGCTTCTTTTAAAGTGCTATTTTCCTTCAAGGCCTTTTGCGCGACTTTGGCGGCCTTGTCGTAGCCTAAGTGCGGACTTAAGGCGGTAACAAGCATCAAAGAATTCTCAAGATGCTTTTGGATTGTACGAAGATTAGGGGTAATGCCGATGATACAGCGGTCGGTAAAACTTTCACAACCATCGGCCAGAAGGCGAATCGACTGCAAAATATTGTGGGCGATGACTGGTTTAAAAATATTGAGCTCAAAATTCCCTCCCGCGCCCGCCACGGTAACGGTTTCATCATTTCCCATTACCTGCGTGCAAACCATCATCAAGGCCTCGCATTGCGTTGGATTCACCTTGCCCGGCATGATCGAGCTTCCCGGCTCGTTTTCCGGTAGATGGAGCTCTCCGATGCCACAGCGCGGCCCCGAACCCAGCCAGCGGATATCGTTGGCGATCTTCATCAGGGAAACCGCCAGCGCCTTTAAACAGCCGCTCAACTCAACGAGCGCGTCGTGAGCGGCCAGGGCCTCAAATTTATTGCGGGCCCCAACGAAAGGCAAATTAGTAATCTCAGCGATCTTTTGCACCGCTTGGGCGGCAAATTGCGGATGAGTATTGAGCCCTGTTCCGACCGCGGTTCCTCCCAGCGCCAATTCATAGAGCCTGGGCAAGACGCCTCGAATCCGTTCCAAACCATTGCTCAGCTGTTGCGTGTAGCCGGAAAACTCCTGTCCCAGGGTCAAGGGTGTGGCATCCATCAAATGGGTCCGGCCGATTTTAATAATGTCCTTAAATTCTTGGGATTTTGCTTGAAGGCTGTTACGCAGTTTGGTGACCATGGGGATCAGCCGCCGGTGGATCTCCTCGACCGCCGCGATGTGCATGGCCGTAGGGAAAACGTCATTGGTGGATTGCCCGCAGTTGACGTCGTCATTGGGATGAACCGGGGATTTGCTGCCGAGTTTACCCCCGCTTATTTCTATGGCGCGGTTGGCGATCACTTCGTTGGCATTCATATTCGTCTGCGTACCGGATCCGGTCTGCCAGATGACCAGCGGGAAATGGTCATCCAGTTTCCCCTGAAGGACTTCCTCAGCAGCCTTGACGATCAAATCCGCTTTCTTAAGCGTCAAAACTTTCAATTCTTTGTTGGTCAAGGCCGAGGCTTTTTTAACGACACCAAGCGCCCGGATGAATTCCCGGGGAAAGCGCTCGGTGCCGATTCCAAAATTTTTCAAAGAACGCGCGGTCTGGGCGCCATAATAGCGGTCCGCGGGGACCTGAATCTCTCCCATACTGTCGGTTTCCGTGCGATAGGGCATGGTTTTCGACCTCCTGGCGGCCTGACCTTTTCACTTCAAGGGTATAGCCGGCATGCGCTTAAGCGTTTGCTTGACGGGGTCAACCAGGATACCTACAGACTCTAAGGCGGTAACTCCTAAAATGGGTTCTGCATCAGCCTCTCCAAAAATAATCCGTCCGGAGGTCAGTTCCCCCATAAACTCGATCTCGGCTAATCCAAAGTCATATTCAACCTTCTTCCCATCCGCTAATTCATAGGTCATCTTTCCTCGCCGAGGAATACCGGCCTTGTCCAATGCTGATGCGGGTGCAAGAGAATCCGTTGCCCCGGTATCAACCAAAAAATCGGCCTCATATTTTTTCTTGGACTTCTGCTGAGCTCTCAAGGTAACGGTAACATGAATTAACCCCATTTCTTTCACCTCCCACATCAAATTTCATCATAATCCGGCAATGGTCATGCCTTCTTCTCTATCCACGCTTTAATGATATCCACCGGCAAAGGGAAAATGGTGGTGGTGTTATTCTCCTTGCCGATTTCAACCAGAGTCTGCAGATACCGAAGCTGGATCGCCGCCGGCTGTTTCTGCATCATCTCCGCAGCCTGGCAGATCTTCTCCGCGGCCTGATATTCTCCGTCCGCGGCAATGACCTTGGCGCGGCGCTCGCGCTCGGCCTCGGCCTGCCGGGCCATGGCCCGGCGCAGCTCATCGGACAAATCCACGTGTTTCATCTCCACGGCCGTCACCTTAATGCCCCACGGATCGGTTTGCTTATCCAGAATCATCTGCAGCTGCAGATTGATCTTTTCCCGCTCGCTTAAAAGATCGTCCAACTCCATTTCCCCCAGGACGCTTCGTAACGTGGTCTGGGCCATCTGCGAGGTGGCGAAATAAAAATCCTGCACCTCGATCAAAGACTTGATGGGGTTCATAATCCGAAAATAAGTTACGGCATTGACCTTGGCCGAGACGTTATCCTTGGTGATGATGTCCTGAGGAGGCACATCCAGGGTGATCAAACGCAGGCTCACGATCTTGGCATCATCAATCGGCCAGAAGGCAAAAATGATCCCCGGACCCTTGGGCTCGGGCAGCACCCGTCCCAGGCGGAAAATCACGGCCCGTTCGTATTCTTTCAGAATTTTAATGCTGCTCAGCAACCACATGATCAGGATTCCTAAGACAACCATTAGAGGCATAAGTCACTCCTTTCTTTTAAAAACGGTGATTCCAGAGATTTTTAAACTATGTTTTTAGATTCTCCTAACCTTAAGAAGCATCCCTTGGACTTCCAGGACTCTGATCTTCTCGTCTTTTCGAACCGGCTCATCGGCATAGGCATTCCAGAGTTCACCGTGCACAAAAACTTTTCCTTCTTTCTTGGATGTGATCTCAGAGACGGCGCGTCCCTCCTCTCCCACCAGACCTTCCTGGCCGCCCAAGACCTTTCGCTTATGAGTCAGGATGACCGCCCGGACCAGAAAGATGGTGATCCCGGCCGTAGCCGCCGTCAGTCCCATAATCAAGGAAAAAGAAACCCGCATCGCGGGAAGCGAAGAATCAAAAAGCAAAAGCGAACCCAAAATCATACTAACCACTCCTCCAGCGGCCAGAAATCCTACGCCGGCCACTTTGGCTTCCGCGATAAATAAACTGATCGCCAAAATGATCAAGGCCACCCCTGCATAATTCGTTGGCAGCATCTGCATACTAAAGAAAGCCAGAATCAGCAGAACAATCCCCACGACACCCGGAATCCCAAAACCCGGATGCGTGATCTCATATAAAAGCCCATAGAACCCCAGCATCAAAAAAAGATAGGCGATGTTGGGGTTGGCCAGGATGTTCAAAAAGCTCTGACGAAAATCCATATCGATTCTCTTGACGACCGCGTCTTTTGTCTGCAAGCGGACGCTCTGGCCTTTGATCTCGACCGTTCGGCCATCCAGTTTTTCCAAGAGGTCTTTCTGGTCTTTGGCCACGATCTCAATGACGCCTTTTTCCAGGGCCTCGGTTTCCGTGATCGAAGAACTTTTGGTGACACTTTCAACGGCCCACTCGACATTACGGTGGCGCAGTTGAGCTAACGCGCGGATAAAGGCCACGGTGTCGTTGAGGATTTTGGCGCTCAAAGGGTCCTCCTCGGATTCAGATTCGGGAGTTTCTGGGGATTCTGCAGGAGATTCTTCTTTAAGAGCATCCTCTTTCTTTTCCTCCTGTTTCTGCAGAGAGGATTGCTTTGGGGATTTTTTCTTAGATTCTAAGGTCTTGGGAGCATTTTGAGATTCTCGAGATTCTTTTGGTTCTTGAGATTCTTTTGATGGCTTTCCTCTTTTCTCTTTGAGATCCTGGATGAGCTTCCGTAGCTCTTTTAAATCATCATCTTTGTCTTTGCGGGGGCCCCTTTCCTGGCCAAACTCCACAGGGTGGGCCGCGCCGATGTTCGTCGATTGTGCCATGGCAGCGATATGGCTGGCGTAGGTGATAAAAACACCCGCAGATCCCGCCCGCGATCCACTGGGATAAATGTACACGACAACCGGGACCTCCGCGGCGAGAATCCCTTTGACGATGGTGCGCGTCGAGCTCAAGAGCCCGCCGGGCGTATCCAATTCGATAATGAGGGCTTGGGCGTTTTGCTCTTCGGCCTGCGCAATGGTCTTCAAAATGTATTCCGCGGTTACGGGATTGATCGTGGCGTCATCGAGTTGAATGGTGAAAACCACCGGAGAATCGGAGGGGTAGCCTTGAGCGGGCCCGATCAAAAGACCTAAAAAGGCCCAAAAAACTGACATCGTTCTACCGTGAATAAATCTCATATCGCTTTCCTCAAATACTGAGTCAGAAGCCGCACGCCGGCGCCGGTTGCGCCATAACCGAAATACATTCGATCGCTTCCCTCCACAAAGGCCGTGCCGGCGATATCAAAGTGCGCCCAGGGGGTCTCACCAGCGAACTGATGCAGAAACTCCGCAGCCGTCAGAGCGCCGGCCGCGCCTTTAGGAATCCCCACGTTCTTGATATCCGCGATCTTGGACTTCACATATTCTTTGATTTCGGGATAAATGGGAAGACGCCAGGAGCGGTCATCAGTGTCCTCAGCAAAACGCAATAATTCTTCCGCCAATTTATCATCAGAAGAAACCAACCCCGAATAGTCATGGCCTAAAGCAATCACACAGGCTCCGGTCAAGGTTGCGATATCAATAATCGCAGCAGGCTTATAATTCTTGACGAGGTAAGCGATCGCATCCGCCAAAACCAGCCGGCCTTCGGCATCGGTATTGCCGATCTCCACGGTCTTTCCGCTATAGCTTTTGATGACATCACCGGGCTTATAGCCTTTGGGGCCGATCGCGTTCTCGGCCAGGGCGCAGGCAAAAATGATATTTCTCTTGATCTTCAAAGCCAGCGCATTCTTTACAACACCGACAACCGCCGCCGCCCCGCTCATATCCGAGCGCATGGTTTCCATGGAACCCGTGGGTTTTATGTTGAGCCCCCCGGTATCGAAGGTGATGCCTTTGCCCACCAGCGCGGTGTACGCATCTCGGGCAGATGCCCCTTGATATTTCATGATAATAAGCTTCGGTTCTTTAGGACTGGCTTGATTGACGGCTAAATGCAGATTCAATCCCTTGCTTTCGAGCTCCTTACGATTGAGGATTTCCAGGGTGATATTTTTGTGCCCGGACGTGATCTTTTTGATTGTATCCTCTATAAAATCCGAGGTCACGGTGTCGGCGTTGTCGTTAATAAGATCCCTGGCCAAATTGACCCCTTCGCAGATGACGATGGCCTCCTCATAAGATTTCTTTGGAGAAGCCACAATAAAGATTTTTTTGTCCTCGATCTCGATTGTGGTGTCCTCTTTGGATTTGGTTAAATACTTCTTCCAGCGATAACCGCCGATCGTGATCCCTTCCAAAATCGCCTGGATCGTTGATTCTTTGTCCTCGTGCGGCAGGATCTCGATTTCAGCGACCTTTTTGAGAAAGGCCGAGAAAATCGCCTTGCGGCCGTTGACGCGCAAGGACGTGGCCGAGATCTCCGAAGCCTTTCCCAATCCCACCAAAAGGATCAAGCGTTTATTGATGGATATCGGAAAAAGTTCACCGCTCTCGGCGCCAAACTGGCTGGATTCCTTAAGGGAAAGTATGGCGTTATGGAGAGCCACTGGTTGGACCCTGATGTCTTTTTTCTGAAACGAGGTCTTCTCGAGAAAGACGACAACGGATTGCTTGTCAAATTTGGCTTCGGTTTGAAAAGTGATCACGGGTCTCCTTAATTTTTATTGTGGATTTTGGATTGATGATTGTGGATTTATGATATTAATCCACAATCCACGATCCACATTCCAAAATTACACGGGGTTTTAATAACAGCTTGTTCATCTTCTCTTCTCCATCGGCACATAACTCCGCTTCGTCTTTCCTGTATAGATTTGCCGGGGCCGGCCGATCTTGGTTGCGGGGTCTTCGATCATCTCTTTCCAATGGGCGATCCAGCCCGGCATCCGTCCAATGGCAAACATGACCGGAAACATATTAAGCGGTATGCCGATCGTGCGATAGATAATCCCGCTATAAAAATCCACATTGGGATAGAGTTTCCTTTCGATAAAATATTCGTCTTTCAAGGCAAGGGTCTCAAGCTTGACGGCGATATCCAAGAGGGGATCGTGAATACCTTTTTTTTCTAGCAGGGCGTAGGCCCGTTGCTTGATGATCTTGGATCTGGGATCAAAATTTTTATAGACACGATGGCCGAATCCCATCAGCCGAAAATGGCCCTGGGAGTCTTTGACCTTGTTGATAAATTTCTGGACATCTCCTCCCTCTGTGTCAATCTCCTCGAGCATCTCAATCACCTCCTGGTTGGCACCTCCATGAAGCGGGCCCCACAAGGCACAGATCCCCGCGGAGATCGAGGCAAAGAGATTGGCCTTGGAGCTTCCCACCAGCCGTACCGTGGAGGTGCTGCAGTTTTGCTCATGGTCTGCATGCAGGATGAGCAGGGTCCGCAGGGCATTGACTTGATCGTCATCGATTTTGTATTCTCCGGAAGGCGGGGCAAACATCATATTCAAGAAATTGGGAATATATTTGAGGTCTCGCCGCGGATAAACGAACGGCTGGCCGGTGGATTTGCGATAAGAAAAGGCACAGATCGTCCGCACTTTGGAAAGGAGCTGCACCGCCATCGTATCGATATCCTCGGTGGTGGAGTCCGGTTTGACCAACTCCGGATAATAGGCTGACAAGGAACAGATCATGGCCGAAAGGATCCCCATAGGATGGCCGCTCGAGGGATAGCCATGAAAAAAATTTTTCATATCCTCATGGATCATCGCATGCTCGGTAAAGGCCTGGGAGAATTTGTCCAGTTGGGTTTGGGTAGGGAGCTCACCGTAAATCAAAAGATACGCTGTTTCCACAAAGGTGGAGTGTTCAGCGAGCTCTTCAATGGGGATGCCGCGGTAGCGCAAGATCCCCTTTTCCCCATCCACAAAGGTGATCGCGCTCTGGCAGGCCCCGGTGTTGCCAAAACCGGAATCAAAGCTGATGTAGGAGGTGGTGCTTCTTAGCCTTGAGATATCAATGGCTTTTTCTTTTTCTGTGCCGACAAGAACGGGCAATTCATAGGTTTGGCCATTGAGAATAACCTTCGCAGAATCAGGCATGAATCAATTCCCCTTAAAGGCATGAATGCCATCTCTTCGATCATGAATGGATTAAGAAAATCGGGCCTATTATATTATGGACGCCAGCGCATTGCAAGGCGGGAGTTGAAACGTTTAATAGTTAATAACCCTGTAAATCCACTGCCCGACCCCATGGGTTATCAGAATAACAGCCGCGGCGATCAGGACATGTTCGCCAATAATTCTGTACGGAGCGATTTTTTGATCGCGGGCAATCAAATAGCTGATTATCGCCACCAGGCTCAACCCCCAAAGCATGCTCATAACAATCGCCGTCCGGAGGTTAAATAACCCTAGGGGGATTAGAAAACTGATGGCAAAAATGAACTTGGAGACAAACGTCGCAATCGTCGACTGCCAGATTTCTTTCGGCGTATGTTCGTTTTCGGATTCTTCATGAATATGGATTCCTAAGGCATCGGAGAAAGCATCCGCGATGGCAATGGTCAAAACACCGCCGACCACCGCCTTGAGAAATTGTGTGCCGCTGTAAAGGCCCACCATCAATCCCATCGTTGTGATAGCCCCCGATGTCAATCCAAAGCTGACACCAACGCGAAACGCTTCTTTGATTTTCATCTTTCGCCGTTGTTATAATTGATGACATCGGCCATCTTTTTGAGGGAAGCGTAATCTGTTAAGTCGCAGTGAATGGGGGTCACGGTGACGTAGTTATGATGAAGGGCGTAGGTGTCCACATCCAAATCATTTTTATTGGTGGGAATCTTGCCGGTCATCCAGTAATAGTCTCTCAAATTAGGATCGGTTCGTTTCTGAAACGAGCCATGAATGGGGACTTTGCCTTGTTTGGTCACTTTAAGGCCTTTGATTTGCTTTTCCGAGACATTGGGGACGTTGACGTTGAGAAACGTCCCTGGCGGCAATCGATTTTTGTGCAGCGATAAACTAAGCCTTTGGCCGATCTTTGCCGCATAACGAAAATCGGGATTCGTGAAGGTCGCCAGAGAAATGGCGATCGCGGGGATGCCCAAAAGCGCCCCTTCCCGGGCCGCGGCCACGGTCCCTGAATAAAAGACACTACAGCCGTCGTTGGGCCCCAGATTAATCCCGGAAATCACCAGATCCGGTTTTTTCCTTTTTAAAATCACATTGATCCCGAATTTGACACAGTCTGCCGGGGTGCCGCTGATGCCGTATCCAAAAAAATGGGATTTGCGGTGAACTTTTTTAAACCAGATCGGATGCGCGAGGGTGATGCCGTGGCCCACGGAGCTGCGCTCAGATTCCGGGGCCACCACGACCATGTCCGCCACTTTTTTAAGCTCCTGGTGCAAGGCCCAGATCCCTTCCGCATAAATGCCGTCATCGTTGGTCAAAAGGATTTTCATATTTTAATCTTCCAGACGGAAACGAATGGGAATTTGAACACGGGAGTCAACTGGCAGAGGGCCGACTTGAGCAGGATAAAACTTCCAGTCCCAGACTGCCTTAATCGCAGATTGATCCAAGAGAGGAAATCCTGAACCCTTATCCACTGTTACGTCAACTGGTCGCCCGGCTTTGCTCACACGGACCAAAAGAACAACCCGGCCTTCCTGGCCTTTTTGTCTGGCCTCCTGGGGATAAGAAGGAGCTGGATTTCGGAAATAATTGGGTTGAGCAAAAATTTCGGCACCGCCTATCGAGTGCCAAGTCGTTGGATCTTGCCCCTGTTCCCAAGAAGTCCCATCTCCTTGAAATTCGGAAACAACGGCCAACTCACTAGTCTTTTCTCCCTTTCTCTCCGCATTCTCCACAACGGCTTCCACGATCGGCTGAAGGGTGGCTTCTTTCCCCAGGGGTTCCAAGACGCGTATTTTTTCAGGAACCTTTTCGGATGGGACCAAGGTGTGATTGGCCGGACTGCTTTCAGCGGGTGCAGCGATGAGATAAACTTCCATGCCTCCTATTCCCACCTCGACTCCGTACTGCACCGGCTTAACCAGGGTTATGGCTCCTACCCCTAACGCCATGCCATGCAAGATCAAAGAGAGAAGAAAACTGATTGGGTAGTTTCCCAACGCCAAATCCCTTGAAGTGTATCGCGGCACCCGTAAAGCTATCATCTTTAATTCTCACGGAGGGAGGATCTGGGTTGCGTTTGGATGGCCACCTTGGTGATCCCCAACGCTCTCACCAGATCCAAAATTTCGATGGCTTTCCCAAAATAGGCCATCTCATCGCCGTTGATGACGACCTGCAAGTCTCGTTGGGAAATTTGCAAATCTTTTAATCGCTCGCCAAGCACGCTGACACTGATCATCTCTTGATTGAAATAGACGGTTCCCTCCTCTGTAATACTGATCGTGACCGACTCTTTTCCCTCCTGCGGGGATGCCGTTAATGCCTGAGGAAGGTTGACAGCAATGCCCGAATTCTTAATCATGGATAAAGAAACTATCATGAACGTGGCCAAAAGAAAAAAAATGATATCAATGAGCGGGATGATCTCAATACGGGCTTTCTTCCGCTGAAACGGAACGGCGATTTTCACGCGAATCTCCGATCAGGTTTTCGTAGTAATAATTCCAGATGGGTCGAGGTGTCTTCAATTTCATGCCGGGCTTCTTCCAAACGGCCGTTTAAATAATTAAAAGGAATCAAAGAAACAATCGCAATGGCCAGACCGAAGGCGGTGGCAATCAAGGCCTCGGCAATGCCGCCGGTAATCGCACTCGGCGCTTGCAGCTCTTCTGCCCCTAAAAGTCCAAAGGCATGGATCATGCCCGTGACCGTCCCCAGCAGCCCTAAAAGGGGCGCCAGCGTTATCACGGTATCGAGCACGGTCAGGCCCTGACTGAAACGTTTCAATTCCTGATTGGCTGCCTGCAGAAGGGCTGCCAGAAATGATTTTTCACGGTGTTTTAGCCCGTAGGCCAAGACCCTCACCACAAAATCCACGGATCCTTCACCGGTACGAATGGCCTGATCAATGTTTCCTTGTTCGACCAAGGACAGAATTTTTTCTGCCATGTCCGGCCGCCGACAACACTTTTCCCGAAAAATAAAAAACAACCGTTCAATCACAACCGTCATCGCAATGAGCGAAGTCAAAAGAAGCGGCCACATGACGGGTCCGCCTTTTTGAAATAATGCCAACATGTCCTCTCCCTCCGGTTATTTCCAATGCTTCAGGGCGGTGCTTTAGGATTTAGGAACAGCGACCACAACCCAAGAGCGCAGTTTCAGGCTCAAATAATCAATCATCATCACGACCAGGAGTGTGGCCAACAAGGCCGTTAAGAGATGTTGGTATTGCAGCATCTGGAGGTATCCCAGTAAGTAGTAACCGATCCCTCCTGCACCCACGAACCCCATAATGGTGGAAGAACGTATATTATATTCGAACATAAAGAAAATTTGGCTGATGATGGTATTGGCTGACTCGGGAAGAATGGCAAAACGGAAAAGCTGTAAGCGGTTGCACCCCGTAGCGCGGACGGCTTCCACGACCTCGTGGTCAACCGCCTCGAAAGCCTCATAATAAAGTTTTGCCAGATATCCAACCGTATAAAAAGCAATGCCCAGCGTGCCGGCGGAGGCGCCAAAACCAAAAGCCACCACAAATAGGACGCCCCATAAAATGGAAGGGATCGTTCGGATTCCTCCCAGCAGGAATCGGATCACGTAAGCGATTTTTCTATGGAATAAAACAGTGGTCGCCCCGAAGGCCAGCGGCACAGATAAGACAAAACCTAAGGATGTTCCACAAAAAGAGATTTTTATCGTTTCCCAGAGGGCAGGCCCAACAGTGGGAAGAATGTCCCATCGGGGCGGGAACAAATCTCCGGCAAAGATCACCATCCGTTTAAGGGCCGAAAGCCATTGGGCGCAATCGAGTAAATTCATCTCAAACAAAAAAACAAAATTCAGCACAATAACCAGCCCAAGCCCTACCACCTCGAAAGAAAGTTTTCTCATCTTCATCTCATGAGCTCCAGCATTTCTTCAGGGGGTATATTGGTGGGGGCGTCATCGTAAATAATCCTTCCCTCCATCATGATGATGAGACGATCGGCATACTTGGTCACCAAGCCCACATCGTGGGTCGTAATCAGGAGGCTGATGCCTCCTCGCGCCAGGGTCCGCACCATCGTTAAGACCTCCAGGGCCGTGACAGGGTCAAGCTGGGAAACAAATTCGTCAGCGAGAATCAAACTGGGCTTGCGCATCAAGGCCCGGGCAATGGCCACCCGCTGTCTTTCCCCGCCGCTTAAGTGAAAGATCTTTCGTTGCCGTTTGTCCCATAAACCTAAATCGGTTAAAATCCGTTGGGCGTCACCCTTAACCTCTTTTGGAAAAAATCCGGCCAGGGAACGGAAAGTCCCGGTGTATCCCAACGCCCCCATCAACGTGTTGTCCAAGGTGGTCATATTGCGCACCAAACCCAGCGATTGCGGGATATACGCCACGGGAATCTTTTCGTTGGGCATTCCTTTAAAAATTTGAATCTCTCCGCGGACGGGCTTCAAGATATTGCCTAAAAGTTTGAGGAGGGTGGTTTTGCCGCTGCCGCTTCGTCCCAGAATCATCGTCACCCATCCGGGTTTAATTTCCAGATGGACCCCCTCAACGGCATGGCCTTGATGGTCATAATTAAACCAAAGGCCGCTGGCGCGCAACAACGGCAAATGTTCATAGCCGCTGTGATTCCGTTGAGTCTCGTTAGGAATGGAAAGAGGATTCACGTTGATCATTTATTTTTATCTTGAAATTCAAGCCCCGTGGCTTCCAGCATGTCTTCCAGAGAACGCAGGTGTTCGGTTCCCGCCGGTTTAAACCGGACAAAAATGCCAGACACGAATTTCCGCATCAATTCTCGATGTTCGGAGGCGTTGAGCTCCATTAAAGCTTTTACCAAGTGATCCTTGAGGGGAACATCAATGTCTTGTGCGACAACGACGACATGGGAAGGAATGGGCCCTTGTCTCTCGAGAATACGGGTATTGTTTAAGACATCACGATAAAGCTTCTCCGGAACATCACCGGCAATCACGGTCACATCAACCTGCCCGGTTTTTAACGCCTCGAAGCCTTGGGCATATCCGCTGGCAAAAAAAACATCGTTAAAAAATTCCTTGGCATCGGCTCTACCTTCCTTTTTTTTCACTAAGCCTGCTTCCACCAACTTCGCCAACGGGGCTACGTACCCCGAAGTGGAGAAGGGGCTGGGAAAAGCAACCTTTCTCCCTTTAAGCTCCCTCAAGGTTTGATAAGGACTATCCGCTGGCACCACCCAGTAGGAAAAATAGTAAGGCGCCTCTTTTTTGTCCTGATCGATCGTGACTTCGCGCACCTCTGCTAAGATCACTTGGGCACCGGCGTGTTTCTGGGCCATGGTTGCCGGCCATGCGCCCATAAAGGCGGCATGGGCATGGCCGAAACGGAGCGCTTCAACGACACCGGCGTAACTGGTCGGGAAAAATATCTCAACATCCTGACCTAAACGGTTCTTAAGGAAGCTCTCCAGCTCTTTGGCCTGAGCTGAAAGCTCTTCTGCCGTTGAGGTCGGCTGAACGGCAATAACGAGCTTGTCTTGTTCTTTTGCTGAACCGATGCTGATAAAGCCGATGGTTACCACCCCTAAAACGCATAGAAAGCATACTCGTTTAAACATGTTATCTTGAGTTTGGCAAAATTTTCACGGTACGAGTTTAAATTTTACAATTGATT
>CAZUJQ010000014.1:0-33542 GCA_964620805.1 uncultured Planctomycetales bacterium
CTTTATTGCTTTCAATAAGTTACGTTAATTTTTTGCTACAAACTCGGGAAAGCTTTAAAAATTTTACATCCGCCGTTCACCGATCCCGTAACAGGAGAAACAGAGACGGAATATGATTTTTACGATTTCCCCAAGGTCAACGAGGTCCACAGCTTTACTTGGAGCTTCTGGGGTCTTGGATCAGAGCACGCCATTGTGCCGGGCCCTTGGACGATCCGGCTTGAGTCCGGAGATAACAAGGTCGCTGAGAAGACGTTTAAGGTTGTTGCGGTGGGCGATATCTATGTCCATGTCGGCAAGTGGGCCAGCCAATTGCCCAGGTTGCGTCAAGGCAATGCCCTGTATCCCAACGAAGCCATGACCCACAATTATCTCGGCCATGCCTATCGTGAATTTATGGAGTACGACTTGGCCTTGGAGGAGTATACGAAAGCCATTTCCCTGGAACCGCATCCCAATTTTTATAATAATCGCTGTCTCACCTACAATAATAAGGGGGAATACGATAAAGCCCTCGAGGACTGCAATCAGGCGTTGGCGCTTGATCCCAGGCATATAGGGGGATTGATCAATCGGGGCAACAGTTTTCGTTTGCAGGGAAAATACGACAAAGCCATCGAAGATTATAATCAATCACTCCAAATTGTCTCTAAGGAAGATCATACCAACTCTGCCCTAGCTTATTATAATCGTGCCTTAGCCTACGAGGCTAAAGGGGAATTGGATAAGGCCCAGGCGGATCGAAAAAAGGCCTGTGAGCTGGATGCCAGTTTGTGTAAAAACCCCTAGGGGAAAAGAAGCAAATAGGATAAAACCCTTTTCCTTAAGCCCTTTCATCGTAGAAAAACTTATGAAACACCCAAAACCGGTCACCATCGGCGTCATCGGCTGCGGCCAATGGGGGCCCAATCATATCCGGGTCTTTTCCCAGTTGGCCAACTTGCAGGTTGTCGGCTGTGCGGACTTAAATCCCGAGCGTTTGAAAGCCGTCCAAAGGTTATTTCCTTATATCCAGGTAACGACGAATTATAAAGACATCTTGGAAGATAGCGACATAGAAGCGGTTTGTATCGCCTCGCCCACCAACACCCACTTTTCGCTGACCCACGAGGCCCTCGAGGGCGGCAAGCACGTCTTGTGCGAGAAACCGTTGGCCTTGTCGGTTTCAGAATGTGAACGTCTTCAAAAGCTGGCCCAGACCAAAAAGAAGATCCTCATGGTGGGTCACATCTTTGTTTTTAATTCGGGCATTGTCAAATTGAAAGAATACATCCGATCGAACACCTTGGGACGCATTCATTACGCGCACAGCGAGCGGACAAACTTAGGGCCTTTCCGTTACGATGTCAACGCCCTCTGGGACCTCGCCCCCCATGACATCTCCATCTTTAATGATCTATTCGACAGCCATCCGGTGAGCGTGTTGGCGCGGGGGCAGAAGTGTCTGGGGAACTCCCACGAAGATCTGGCGTTTGCCACTTTGGAATACCCTAAAGATATTTTGGTCAATGTGCACGTCAGCTGGCTGGATCCCAAGAAGGTCCGGCAGATCACGATCGTGGGAGACAAGAAGATGGTCGTCTGGGATGATCTCGATAATGTGGGGCCCATCAAACTTTATGACAAGCATGTTGAGAAGACATCCGTCTTTTATGAGAATTATGGAGAGTTTCAGCTTCTCTCGAAAGAAGGCAGCATCACGATCCCTAAGGTCGGGTTTGATGAACCCTTAAAGATTCAGGATCAATATTTCATCGATTGCATCTTAAAACATGCTCAACCGACCCTCGCGGATGCCAAGAAGGCCGTGGAGGTCGTTAAGACACTCCACGCCATTCAAAGATCCATGGATCAACGCGGGGTGCCGATTGCAATCAAATCATGGATTTTTTTCGCCATAAAAACGCCTTGGTAGGCAAAAAAGCCAGGATTGGGGCAGGCACCCGCATCTGGGCCTTCACCAATATCCAGGATGGCGCGGTCATTGGGAAGGGATGCAATATTTGCGATGGTTGTTTTATCGAATCGGGGGTGGTCGTCGGCGATCATGTGACGCTCAAAAATGGCGTGGCCGTGTTTAAAGGAGTTATCCTCGAAGATCAAGTTTTCTGCGGGACGCATTGCGTCTTTATCAATGACCGGCACCCGCGCAGCCACCGCCAGGACTCCTGGCTGCTTGAGAAAACCCTGGTGAAAAAAGGTGCAGCGATCGGCTCCAACGCGACGATCCTTTGCGGTGTGACGATCGGCGAGTATGCCGTGGTGGGCGCAGGAAGTGTGGTGACGCACGATGTCCCCGGCTATTCCATTGTTGTCGGTAACCCTGTCGTGTTCAAAGGATACGCCTGCCAATGCGGCCGCACTCTTCGCAATTTAAAGTGCAGCTGCGGTTTGACCTATAAAAAGAACGATCAACCCTTCGACTCTCCCCGTTCCAAAGGACGGGGCTCGCTCAGGGTTGACTCTGAGGGGCCCGCCAGAGGCGGGCCATCGAAGAGTCAAAAATCAACACGCTCTTTCTTGCCCATCTCACCCATTCATGCCTAAAGTCATCGTCAGTCCGGTTGTTTTTAACGAGAATGTCAAAGTTAAAAACGTCATTGAAAGATTTCTAAAATTTCGGGAAGACCATTCTCTGGGTTGGCTGTTGGACTATTTGGTCGTAGATGACGGCTCGACCGATACCACGACTTCCATTATTGAGAGCTACAAAAATCAGGGCGTCAACACCCTCAAGCATCTGCAAAGAAAAGGGGTGGGAGCGGCCATCCGAACCGCCATCGATTACGCCCGAGAGAATCATTATGACATTCTGGTCATCATGGCGGGCAATGACAAAGACAATCCCGAGGAGATCCCGCGGCTTTTGGAGCCGATCCTCAAAGACAATTTTGATTTGGTGCAAGGCTCGCGCTATCTTCAATCCGGAGGCGCCGGAGGGGACATGCCCTATTATCGCAAGCTGGCCACGCGTCTTCATCCCTGGCTTTTTTCCTGGATGACCGGAAGGGAAATGACCGATACTACCAACGGTTTCCGGGCCTTTAAGCTGTCGATATTGAACACCCCGCGGATCAACCTTCATCAGGATTGGCTGGATACTTATGAATTGGAACCGTATCTCCTTTTTAAAGCGGTTGTCTTGGGATTTAAAGTGAAGGAAGTACCGGTCACTAAGATTTATCCTTCCCGAAAATTGGGTTACACAAAAATGCAGCCCTTCGTCGGATGGTGGAGCATCTTGAAGCCCTTGTTTTATTTGAAGATGGGGATAAGGAAATGAAACTCTACGGCAAGAATCCGGTTTTAGAAAGGATCAAAAAGGATCCCAAGGCCATCCGGAAAATTTTTATCCAGGACGGCCATCCCGGTAGCTCTTATATCCACAAGAAGGCGCGTCAGTGGGATATTCCTATCTTTTCTGTTCCCAAATCCAAGCTCATTAAGATCGGCGGTATGCAGAATACGCAGGGGATCGTGGCGGATGTGGAGGATTTTCGTTATGTGCCCTACGAGGAAATGCTCGAGGCCGCCTTTAAGAGAGATCAATCGCTTGTCTTCCTGGATGGTTTGAACGACCCCCAGAATCTGGGGGCGATTGTCCGTACGCTGGCGTGTCTGGGGAGTTTTTCCATTGTCCTGCCGACCCACGATTCCGTAGAGGTGACCGAGGCGGTCCTGCGGGTGGCCTGCGGCGGGGAAAATTACGTGACCGTTGCTCGGGTTTCCAACCTGAATCAGGCGATCAGCCGGGCCAAAGAATCGGGATTTTGGATTGCGGGGGCCGTGGTGCAAGGCGGGCAGGATCTGTTTTTGGCAAGGCTCCCTTTTCCCTTGGCGCTGGTGGTGGGCTCAGAACAAAAAGGGATTCGGGAGGTCATCAAAAAGAAATTGGATATCGCCTTAACGATTCCGGTTGTCCCTGCGGGGATGTCGTTGAATGCGGCGCACGCCGCCGCCCTGCTAGCCTATGAAATCAAAAGACAAAAAAAGCAGCCTCAGCCGAACTTCGGCTCAGGCCTCCACGAAAAAACAGCTTAGAGCGGCTCTGGATTTCTGGGCGGAAGCCGGACTTCTCAAAAAGATCAAACGAAGCGGCTGGTGGGTGGCCGGAATTTCTAACCCCGAGAGTGTGGCCGATCACTGTTTTCGGTGTGCGGTCATCGGATATTACCTGGCCCATCTGGAAGAGGTCGATCCTTATAAGGTGCTTGTCATGGCTCTTTTTAATGATATCCACGAGGCCAGGATCAATGATCTCCACAAGATGGGTCACCATTATATTGATTTTAAAGTGGCGGAAAAGCGGGTCTTTCAGGACCAGATAAAACCTCTCCCTCAAAGCCTGAAGGAAGAGCTAGAGAAATTCCGCAATGAATTTGACGAGCAAAAGACAAAGGAAAGTCTGGTGGCCCGGGATGCGGATATCCTGGAGTGTCTTTTGCAGGCCAAGGAATATCTCGATCAGGGGTATCCGGAGACAAAAATGTTTTTCAAGCAGGCCCCGGATCATTTGAAGACCGCCTCCGCTAAAAAGATATGGCGGTCTATGAGAGCATGGAAGAGCCATTTGTGGTGGCAAAGAATCGTGAAATTTGAACGATGAGGCTTTTACGAAAGCATAGAAAGATTGTTTTGGGCTTTGGGCTGGGGGCCGTGTGCCTCCTCACGGGCTGCGCCTCGCTGGGCACCTACAATACGGCTACCGGCCGGCGGGAGTTCATTATCATCCCAACCGAAGAGGAAGTCCTGATGGGCCGGGACATCCACCGCAAGCTTTTAAGTGAGTTTCAGCCATCCCAGGACAAACAAAAGCTGGATCGTCTAAATCGGATAGGCTTGAGGGTCTCGCAGGTTTCCGACCGCCAGGACTATCAGTATCATTTCTTCTTGATTGAGCATGACGAGCTCAATGCCTTTACGACACCCGGCGGCAACATCTATATCTTTACGGGATTATATGACCGGTTGAAGACCGATCATCAACTCGCCAGTGTCCTGGCCCATGAGGTCGGCCACTGTGCGGCCCGTCATACCATCAAGAAATTTCAGGCAGCGGTGAGTTATGATTTGCTCGGGAATCTTTTTTTCAAAACTATCCAGATGGAAGAGCAGATCCAAAGGATCGCGGCGTTGAGCACGAATGTGGTCATGTCTCTCGTCTTCTCCTCATACAGCCGCAAGGACGAGTACGAAGCCGATCGGCTGGGCATTAAATATATGGGCTTGGCCAACTACGATCCCAATGGTATGATAAAGGTATTTCAAATCCTCAAAGAAGACAGCAAAGGGCCCGATGTGCCTTTGATTCTCAGGACGCATCCTTACCTTGATGATCGCATCCAAGCCGCCAAAAAAGAGATCGAACGGATTCGGTCGGAAGAATAGAAATAATGGGGACAGCGTCTACCTTTTCTACTTTTTATAAAAAGTAGGCGCTGTCCCTGATTCTGAAAGAGGAATCCCATGGAAAGAATCGGCATAGCAGCGAGCAAGATGGCTCAAGGGAACTTTTTTTTGTATAACTTTTACGTGATCTTGCTTTCGTTTCTCCTGGCCCTTTTGATTTTTCTTATCGGTGGGTCAGCGGTTATGATCGCCTTGATTGTGATCGGCTATTTCGCAGGGGGAGTCGGGCCGGCCCATCTGGAAGATGAGTGGAGATCCGTTATCTTTGCCTGTCTGGGGGCCCTGTCTTTTTTTGTTGGTTTGTCAACCCTGGCGGCTATCTTGCGTAACGCAAAGCTCCATAAATAGACAGCGAACTCACCTTAATCCATCTTTGAAAAAAATAACAACGAAAGTCTTTCTTAGTTTTCTTTTGCTTTTATTGGTTTTGGCGGGGATCTTTTTTCATACCGTTTTTTATTCCTGCTGGCTTCCCGCCTGGCTTGCTTCCCAAGGCTTAAAAAGAGCAGCTCCCGATGCCCGGATACAGACCTTTAAGTACACCCGACGACGGTTCGATTTCTTTAAGGAGATCGAGTTTGAGGATCTCCGGGTGATCCTGGAAAGGGGAGCAGTTTTATCTTACGGGGATTGCCGTTCGTTAACCATAAAGGTTTTAAATCCCGGAAAAATAAAAAAGGAACTGGAAGTCGCTTGCGAGTCAGGCAGATTTAGAATGGCCGCGTTCAGAGCACAAGACGTCGATTTGAATCTGAGGCTGAGTTTTCTGGAAAATAAGCTTCAGGCCCTCCAGGGAAATATGAAAGCGTCTTCGTTGGCAATGGGTCTCGTGCAGGCCGAAGAGATCTCCTGTTTCATGGAGGGCGATGGAACGCATCTTCACGTTAAAGATTGCTCAGCGGTTGCTTATGATGGAGATATCTTTGGCGATATTTCATTGGATGATCTTTCATTGCTGTCTTATAATGTGGCCTTAAGATGGGCAAATCTGGATGTAAGAAAAATACGTACCGTAAATAATCAGTTTTTTTCTAAGCTGGATGGAAGGGTGGATGGAGTCCTGAATGTCATCGGGCAAAAAGAAAAGATAAAAGACCTGAAGGCCCGATTGGGTCTTCAGCCCGGAGGCAAAATCAAAGCTTCCTTGCTGGCGTTATTGTTATTGGTAAATCATGAACATCAATTGGGCTGGGGCTTTAGCTTGGGAAATTACCTTCCTCAAAGCGCACAAAAGGAGCTGGAAGAGTTGGTCAAGATCGATGGCGAGGTCCCGGTGGAGAAGGCCGTTTTGGAACTCGAGAGGACTGCGACTCAAAAACTCTCCGGTGGCGTTGATCTTAAGAGTAAGGCCTTAAACCTCGATTACAATCTCACTGTGGATGTGAATTTGGGTTTGTCCTTGGAGGAGATGTTCGCTCGATTTTTGATTTCTCCGAGGAAATAATCATGGGAGGAGACTATGGGGACTAACGATCCAGACAAGAGGCAAGGGTGGTATCTGTGGGGGTATCTGTGTTTGATCCTGATGTTGGGTGGTTGCACGGTCAAGGCCGTGGGGGATCCGAACCGGCCGATCACCATCAAGGCCCACATCACGCTGGATATCAAGGGCCTCGAGAAGACCGCAACCAACATTGAAGATTTCGTCAGCGGTGAGAAAACCGAAGAAAGTATCAAAGCGCAAAAATAACGGGAGGATAAAGATGAGAATTTTTTTGACGGTAATTTTATTAGGCCTTTGGGCAAGCTTTGCCCAGGCTCAGTATGAAATCAAAGAAATGACCCCCGAGGTTAAAGGGGCGCTGGAAAACCGAAGAAACCGTTTTGACCAGCTCAAGGCCCTCAAGGCTCAAGGGATTATAGGGGAAAATAACCGCGGTTACGTGGAGGTGTTATCCGACGGGCCTGCCTCCAGGGAGTTGGCAGAACAAGAAAACAAAGACCGAAGCTTGATTTACCGCACGATCGAGGAACAGAACAATTTGTCCAACGCCCTAGAGACGATCGAGAAGGTCTTTGCCCAAGTTCAGCGCGATAAAGCCAGTCCCGGCGATAAAATCCAAACCGAAGATGGCCAATGGACCACGAAATGAAGCCCACCTTGCCGCGAGGCAGGCCTATCTCGGGTTAGGTCTGGGGAAAATAAGCGTCTTTTTGCTATGTTTCGGTTTCCTAGCGTATTTTAATTCGATCCCTCATCCTTTCGTCCATGATGATGTCGTTTTTATCCAGAACAATCCCCGGATCGGCGAATGGGAGAATCTCTCCGAGATTTTCTTAAAGCCCGCCCCCTTAACCCAAAAGCCGCTCCTGGCCAACACGTATTACCGTCCTCTCTTAGAAGTCCTATATAAGATCGAGTATATGATCTTTGGTTTGAATCCCCACGGATACCATTTGTTGAATGTTCTGCTGCATATTGGGAACAGCATTTTAGTTTACCATTTGCTTGTTCTCATTTCACAAAAGAGGGCCCTCTCGTTTTGGACGGCATTTTTATTTTTGATTCATCCGGCGCAGACCGAGGCCGTGGCCTCGATAGCCGGGGTTTCGAATCTGTTGTTTTCTTTGTTTTGTTTGGCCAGTTTTATCTTTTATGTCGCGGGGGCTCAAGCCAGAGGCCGCGAGGGGCTGTTTTTGTATTTATTTTCCCTGATTTTTTTCGCCGCGGCTTTATTCACGAAAGAACAGGCTGTTATTTTGCCCTTGCTTTTTGGGATGTATGAGGTTTTGGGCCGACGCCGACGAGAAATCTCTGAAGGGGATCGAGAAGCAAGGGGCTCTGGGGCTCCTCCGCTGCTGTCTTGCGACAGCAAGACGTGGGGGCGCCCCAGAGCCCTCCTGTTTTTGAGGGTATGGGGAGCGCTGGTTGTGGTTTTGGGGTATTTTTATTTTCGCAACCTCATTTTAGGAAGCGCGATTGGATCTTTGGGAAGTGGGGTGGAGTTGACTTTGCGGGTTCAGCAGATCCCAACGGTTTTACTGACATATTTAAAGATCCTTCTTTTTCCCGGAGATCTCCATTATTACCGTTCCACGGATATCCTGAAGCCTTTTATGTTGTCTTTTCTTGTTTTTATTTTCCTGAGTGCGCTGTTTGTGGCCGTCCTTCGATCGATGCCCTCAGATAAACGGAGGCTGGCAATTTGGGCGGGAAGCTGGTTTTTGATCGGACTTTTGCCTGTTCTGAACATCATTCCCCTTATCAATGAATCTTCTTTGATTTTAACCGCTGAGCATTTTTTATATTTCCCCAGTATAGGGTTCCTTGTCCTTGCGCTTTTGTCGGGAGAAACTTTAAGCCAGCGCCTGTTCTCCCAAAATGACCGCAGGGTTAACATGGGATTTTTGTCTATGGTGAGCATAGTTTTTGTCTTTTTAACCATGAAGCAGAACACCTATTGGCGGGGGGAAGTCCCTCTTTTCGAGCGGGTCGTCCGATTCGAAAAAGATTTCGCCCGCGGTCACATTTTACTGGGCCGGGCGTATTATTCCCATAAAGAACTTGAAAGGGCTGTTAGGGAATATAAAATGGCTTTGGAGATCATGCAGCGCTATCTAAAACAGACGGGGCCAGAGGCGAAATCTTTTTACTTGGGATTTATCAAAGGGATCCATTTTGATCTGGCCCATTGCTATGAAGATCAGGGAAATCGTCTTAAGGCCGCGAAAGAGTATCAACAGGCCCTCTTGATCGATCCCCAAGACAGCGTCCTATATAATAATCTGGGGGTCAATGAGCTTTATCTGAATAATTTTGAAGAGGCCTTCCGATATTTTGAGAAGGCCATGGCCTTGAACCCGAATGATCTTATGGCCAGAAACAATCTGGCAGTCAGTCAAATCCACAGAGGAAATCACAGCCAGGCCAGGGTCCTCCTAGAGGAGATTTTGCAGGACGATCCTCATTTCCTTCCTGCCAGAGATAATTTAGAGAAATTGCAAAGGGGTCCTTGATGTCAGGTGTCATTTTCCTGGGGATGATCCTCGTTGTGGTGATGCTGCTCTTCGTAGCCGGGATGTTTTTGCTGTCTTCGGGAAGTAAACCTAAAAAAAAGAAGAGATCCGAAGCCCCGGAACCCACGGCCCGGGAAAAAGAATTAGAGGACAAAGTCGAGCGGCTTGAACAACATATCCAGAACTTAAAGGAGGACATTGAGGCAGGGCAAAATCAGCAAAAGGCCAAAGAAAAGGAGATCCTTGCCGAACAGGAGAAAAATAAGGCCTTCCAAGAAAAGCTCTCCCAGGAAAAACGCTGGCGGGAAAAAGAACAGGAGGATATCGAGAAAAGAAATAAGGAAGCCCTCCAGTTAAAACAGGAGCATCTAAAGCTGGAAAGAGATTTTGAAGACGAGCATGCCTTAAGGCTGAGGCTTGAGCACGAGTTAAAAGAGGTCAAAAGAGATCTCGAGCAAGGGAATGCCGAGCGCCGAGCCCTTTCCACAAGGCTTTTGGCTGCCGAGTCCGCCTTAAGAGAGTATAAAAAGGAATTAGAAGAGCTAAAAAAGATTAATGCCAAATTAAAAGAAAAAAACGAAGCCGTCATGTGGGTGGCCAAATCCGAATACGATAAGCTTGACGCCCAGCTCAAAGAAAAAGAAAAGCAGTTCGATCGCCTCAAAAGGGAACATCCCCTTCAACCCCCTTGAAGAGCACAGCGATTATCGGTATAATCTACCGCGTATCGTTTTCTTTGGCTCCAAAGTTCTTCAAGGGGAGTGAATTGTATTTTGGAAAGATCACGAAAGGAGAAAGCCATGTTATCAAAGGACATTGAAACCGCATTGAATGAACAGATCGTTCACGAGGGTTATGCCTCAAGCTATTATTTGTCCATGGCCTCTTGGTGCGAAAAAAGCGGACTGCATGGGTGCGCCGCGTTTTTGTATGAACAATCCGAGGAAGAGCGGGATCATATGATGAGGTTGCTGCGTTATATCAATGCCTCCGGGGGGCATGCCAAAGCCTGTGCCGTTAAAGAGCCGCCCTATGAATATAAATCGGTGGGAGAGGTCTTTGAGCTGGCCCTGGAGCATGAGATCCATGTGACCCGGTTGATTAACCGAATCGTGGAACTTTGTTTGAAGACCAAGGACTTTTCCTCATTCCATTTTCTGCAATGGTTCGTGGCAGAGCAGCATGAGGAGGAGAAACTTTTTACCTCCATCCGGGATCTGATCAAGATGACCGGCACGGATGGGAAGGGCCTTTATTTTATCGATACGGAAATCAGCAAAGTGCGGGAAAGAGCGATGGAAGAAGACAGCGAAGACGAGAATGAAGAAGACGACTGATCGTTTGACAAATTTAATCATTGACCCCAATCCCCCCAAGGATCATTATGCCTTGAACACAACCTTGGCCGAGCGACTGGCCAGGCATCTGGGTGGGGAAACGAAAGTGATTCGGCTTTATGATTCCTCCCAGAGGTATTTCAATTATGAGTACAATCAGGAGTGGATCGAGTCCCTCTGGGAGGCGGACCGGCTGGTCTTTCCGGTCCCGATGTGGAACTTCGGTATTCCGGCGGCCCTGAAGGATTTCTTTGACAAGATTTCCCCAAAAGGCGAACTTTGGGATTTTGATGAGAAGAAAAATTATATTGGCCGGCTGAAAGGGAAATCCGCCTTTATTATCATGACCAGCGCAGAAATTTATCCTGCGGATTCTCCCAAAGATTTTGTTGTGCCGTACTTAAGGCTTATTTTAGGATTTCTGGGCATTGAGGCAGTCCGGGAATTCCGTCTGGGAGGCGTTAAGGACAGAAACCTAGCCGCGGATGAGGCTTATATGAACCGCGTGACCAGCGAGATGCTGAAAACTTTTGGCTTAAAGGCATAAAGCATGTCCTATGTCGTCAAGTTTGCCCATCGCACGGACTGGAGACTCGACATCAATCCTCTGATGCATCTCAAAGAGAAATTCCAGAGGGAAAATATTGCCTATATTGACCTTACCGAATCCAACCCTACGCATTGCGGTTTTCACTACCCCGGCGAAATCCTTTCCGCCTTCTCTAAGTCGCAAAATCTGATGTATCAGCCTGATCCTCAAGGGATCCCGAAGGCCAGAGAGGCCGTAAGCCGTTATTATCAAAAAAAAGGCTTCAGGGTCGAACCCCAAAGGATATTTTTGACCGCCTCAACCAGTGAGGCTTACTCTTTTTTGTTTCGTCTTTTGCTGAATCCCGGAGAACAGGTTCTTATAGGGCAGCCCAGTTATCCTCTGTTTCAGTTTTTGCTTGATTTAAATGACGCTCAGATGGATCGGTACCCTTTGCTTTACGATGAGAGGGGATGGTATATTGATCTTGTAACGCTGGAAAAAGCCATCCATCCAAAAACCAAAGCGATCGTTGTGGTCAACCCCAACAACCCGACAGGGTCATTTTTGACACAACAAGATCTTTCGGGAATCACCGAAATTTGCCAAAGACGGCGCCTCGTTCTCATTTGTGATGAGGTCTTCTCGGATTACGCCTTTGAAGAGGACCCTCAAAGGGTTTTAAGCCTCGTTGACAATCGGAGTATTCTTTGCTTTTGTTTGGGAGGCATTTCCAAGAGCCTGGGGCTCCCTCAGATGAAACTCTCCTGGATGGTGGGGACTGGCCCACAGGACACATGGCGCGACGCCCTTGGCCGCCTCGAGGTTATTGCGGATACCTATCTTTCTGTGAATGCCCTTTCCCAGAATGCCCTTAAAATTTGGTTCTCTATGAAAGAAGATATCGAGAACCAAATTTTAAGACGCTTAAAGCAAAATTTGACTTTTCTAAAAAAGGCCTTTTTATCCCTGAATCAGTGTTGTTGTCTTTCTCCTCAGGGAGGATGGTATGCTGTTGTAAAGCTTTCCCCAACCCAAAGAGAAGAAAAATGGGCTTTCGATTTCTTAAAAGAAGACCATGTTTTTGTCCATCCGGGATATTTTTTTGACTTCCCAGAGGAGCCCTATGTTGTCTTAAGCCTTTTGCCAAAACCTGACCTCTTTAAGGAAGGGGTAAATCGTATTCTTAATAGAATAAGGAGAAATTCCTAAACTTTAGCATTCTAGATTCCAGAGTGCTAATTATAGAAATAATTGACAGAGTCAAGAACATTGACAGGATATATCTTTTTGTTATAATTATTTCCCACTAAAAAACTAATCGAAGGGGGGAACTAACAAGAGACTTTTTTAGTGGACACTAATTAGCATCTATAGGGAGAGAGTGCTAAAAATATTGCTAACCCTTATCGCTAACCGTTAAGAGTGAGAGTTAATCAAAATGACACGAAAAACTGATTATCGAGAAAGGAAAGATTTGGTTTTCGGCATTGTGGTTTACAACTATATCAAAACTGTTAGTCCAGTAAGCTCCGGTTTTATTGCCACTGAATACCAGTTGGACGTTTGCCCAGCGACCATCCGCAACATATTGGCTGAATTGGAAGAGGAAGGGTATTTGACTCATCCCTATACCTCCGCAGGGCGGATTCCCACCGAGTCAGGCTATCGATATTATGTCGATCACCTGATGCATGAGATTTATCTCCTGGAAGAAGAAAAAGAGCGCATCAGAGCCGAGTACCAAAAATCCGTCCATGAATTGGTGGCTCTTTTAAATAAAACCTCAGAGATGATCTCTGACTTAACTCATTACACGAGCATTATCTCCATGGATGGAGAACCGGATAAGGTCTTCTGTCATGGAACCCGCTATGTCGTGGAGTTCCCGGAGTCGCCGGACCTTGTCAAAATTAAACACATTCTCCAGGCGCTGGAAGAAAAGGAGCGTCTTCTTCAAATCATTAACCGAGACTTAGAGAGAAAGGTGAAGATTTATATAGGGCATGAGACCTCGTATGAGGATATTGACAGTTGTTCTCTGGCGGTGGCGGGATATAAAACCGAGAAAGGGCCTAGCGGCCGTATTGCCCTCTTAGGCCCGACGCGCATGGATTATGAACGAGTGGTGTCCACGTTAGACTACGTTTCGGATTTGATGTCCCAGGTGTTATAATTCTTACGCCCCGTGAAACAGGGCTCCAATTTTCAAAAATCCCCTTATGGCCAATGAAAAGAAAAATCAGGATGCTTCTTTCGAAGAAACTTTCCTTAAACCTCAGGATCAAGGCAAGAGCGAGAAGATCATTTCCTTGAAGGAATCCGAGTACCAGAAGCTGACAACGGAGCTGTCAGAGCACAAGGATAAATATCTGCGGCTCTATGCCGAATTCGATAATGCCCGAAAGCGCATGGAGCGGGAAAGAGTGGAATTTATCAAGTACGCCAATGAAGGATTGGTGAGTGAGTTTCTGAATATTCTGGATGATTTGGAGCGATCCGTGGAGGCCGCCAAGGCCAAGCATGAGGATTATTCGGCGTTTTTAAAGGGAATTGAGATGGTGATGTCACATATCTATGAGATGTTAAAGCGCAACAACGTCAAGCCCATAGAATCCATCGGTAAGAAGTTTGATCCGCACTGTCATGAGGCGTTGATGCTCTGGGAAGACGATAGGGCGCCAGAAGGGACCATCTTAGAGGAGTTTCAGAAAGGGTATTTTATAGGCGATCGGGTGGTGCGGACGGCCAAGGTGAAAGTCGCCAAAAGAAAGACCGAAGCGGTTTCTCACGAAGAAATATAAGGATGACAATGGAAGAAGAAAAAACCAATCTCTTAAGAGATTTTACTAGATAGGAGGCAATAAAATGGCAAGAGCAATTGGCATTGATTTAGGAACCTCAAATTCCGCGGCCGCGGTTATGGAAGGAGGGCGTCCGGTGATCATCCCTTCCGCCGAGGGCGCGGGGGTGGCCTCGGGGAAGGCTTTTCCCTCGTTCGTGGCGTTTACCAAGGACGGTCAGCGGTTGGTCGGCGAGCCCGCCCGCCGCCAGGCCGCGATCAACTCCGAGGGGACCATTTATGCCGCCAAGCGCAAAATGGGAACCGATCATGTCTTTAAGGTGTTTGGCAAAGAATATACCCCCCAACAGGTGTCGGCTTTTATCCTCCAGAAGATCAAGGCCGATGCCGAAAAATATCTCGGGGATAAAGTGGAAGAGGCGGTGATTACGGTCCCGGCCTATTTCAACGACAATCAAAGACAGGCCACCAAGGATGCCGGCGAGATCGCGGGTCTCAAGGTCTTACGAATCATCAACGAGCCTACCGCGGCGTGTCTGGCCTACGGCTTGGATAAAGCGGGCAAAGAGCAAAAGATCATGGTCTTTGATCTCGGCGGAGGGACGTTGGATGTGACGGTTCTGGAGATGGGATGGGATGAAACGCACAAGGCCGCCACCTTTGAGGTCTTGTCCACCAGCGGTGACACCCAATTGGGCGGAACCGATATGGATAATGTTTTGATCGATTATATCATTCTTCAGTTTAAGAGGGAGTCAGGCATTGATTTGAAGAATGACAAAATGGCTTTCCAGAGGCTTCGGGAGGCGGCGGAAAAGGCGAAGATCGAACTCTCCAGCACAGTCACGACCGACATCAACCTCCCTTTCATCACCGCCGACGCAACCGGCCCCAAGCACTTGACCTTGACCGTTGACCGGGCCAGGCTGGAAGATATGATTTCGCCCATTGTGGACAGATGCCGTCATCCGGTGGAACAAGCCCTTAAAGACGCCTCGAGTAAAGTTGGACAAGAGGTTAAAATCGACCGGGTGATTCTGGTGGGGGGACCCACCCGGATGCCCATGATTCAGAAATTTGTCGAGAGTCAACTGGGAAAGAAGATTGAACGCGGGATCGATCCCATGGAGTGTGTGGCGCTGGGCGCGGCGATCCAGGCCTCCATTATCAAAGGCGAGGCCAAAGAGGTGCTGCTTTTGGATGTGACCCCGCTTTCCTTGGGGATCGAAACCTTAGGGGGTGTTTTCACCAAATTGATCGAGAGGAATACCACGATCCCTACCAAGAAAAGCCAGATCTTTTCCACCGCTGATGACAACCAGCCGGCGGTCACGATCCGGGTCCTGCAGGGGGAACGGCCCATGGCCGGCGATAATGTGGAGCTGGGCCGTTTCGATTTGGTGGGGATCCCCCCCGCCCCCCGGGGGCTGCCGCAAATCGAGGTCACCTTCAATATCGATACCGATGGGATCGTCCATGTCTCGGCCAAAGACAAAGGGACCGGCAAAGAGCAGTCGATTAAAATCACGGCCCCCAAGAAATTGTCAGAAGAAGAAATCCAGAGGATGATCAAGCAGGCCGAGCAGTTCGCACAAGAAGATAAGAAGAAAAAAGAAGAGGCCGAAGTTTTAAATGAAGCCAATACTTTGATTTATGCCACCGAGAAATCCTTCAAAGAATACGGGGACAAAATTTCTGCCAGTGAGAGAGAAAATGTGGAGAAGGAACTAAACGCCCTAAAAACGGCTGTCAAAGACAAAAATGTTTCCCGAATGAAGCAGGGGATGGAGTCGCTGCAGAAGGCCAGCCATAAACTGGCCGAAGAAATCTACAAGGCGGCTTCCAGCCAGCAGGCCAAAACCGGGAAGACCGAAAGCCCGGGTGCCGAAGACGCACCCAGGGATGAGCCTCAAAAGAAATCAACGTCCAAAGATGATATCATCGATGCTGATTTTAAGGCAGAGGATGAGAAGTAAGTAAAGCGCTATCAGAGAAGGAAGAGGCAAGATGTAAGAGGTAAGAGGTGAAAAAAGACTACTACGAAATCCTCGGCGTTCCTAAAAGCGCCTCCTTGCAGGAGATCAAAAAGGCCTACCGGTCCTTGGCCTTGTCGCATCATCCTGACCGTGTCCCCGAAGACAAAAAGAAGGAAGCCGAAGAAAGATTCAAAGAGATTTCCGAGGCCTACGGTGTCCTGTCGGATCCCCAGAAGCGGGCCATGTACGATCAGTACGGCCATGCGGGAATCGATCAGCGCTATACGACCGAGGATATCTTCCGGGGAGCGGATTTTTCCAGCGTCTTTGAAGACTTTAATCTGGGGGATATTTTCGGCAGGGTTTTTGGCGATATGGGTTTTGATTTGTTTGGGGCGGGAGGCTCCACGGGCCGCTCCCGCAGGGCCCGTCGGGGACGGGATATCCAGTACGAGGCAGAGCTTACCTTAGAAGAGGCCTATACCGGCACCAGAAAGACGATCAAAGTTCCCCGCAATGAATATTGTCCCGAGTGCGAAGGAAGCGGGGCAAAACCCGGCAGCAAACCCAAAACCTGCCCGACTTGCCGGGGGCGAGGACAGGTGGTGATGTCCAGCGGATTTATCCGCATGTCTCAGACGTGCTCTCAGTGCCGGGGGGAAGGCCAGGTCATCACGGAATACTGCCCGAAATGCCATGGAAAAGGGATGGCGCGGGTGGTCCGTAATATCGAGGTCAATTTTCCTGCCGGCATTGATAACGATTCTCAGTTAAGGGTCCGGGGGGAAGGCGAAGTTACGACCGCAGGCCGAGGCGATCTCTATATTTTCGTCAGAATTAAACCCCATTCCGTCTTTCACCGGGATGGGAATGACCTTCACTTAGAATTGCCTGTAAACTTTGTCAAGGCCGCTTTGGGCGCGGAGGTCTCTGTCCCCACGCTCAATGGAAGTGTCTCCATGAAAATCCCTGCCGGAACCCAGAGCGGCAAGGTCTTTCGCCTGCGGGGCAAAGGGATGCCGGATGTGCATGGCGGCGAGGGGGGGGATCAGTATGTCCGGGTGATGCTGCAGGTGCCGACCAAGCTTTCGGCTGAACAAAAAAGGCTTTTGGAAGAATTCGCTAGGGTTAGCGGAGAAGAGGTCCAGAATCCCGATGAATCCTTGACAGAGAAAATCAAAAAAGTCTTCAGATGATTAAAATGCATTAAAAGAATGGAGGAATAAAACCATGCCAACCTATCAGTACGAATGTGCCAGTTGCAGCCATGAATTTGAAATCCTGCAGTCCATCAGTGAAAACCGCTTAAGAAAATGCCCTCAGTGCGGACAGTTCAGCTTAAATCGACTCATTGGGGGAGGAAGCGGTATTATTTTTAAAGGAAGCGGTTTTTATGAGACGGACTACAAACGAAAAATGCCAGTCTCCACTCACGTTTCGCCTGGCCCGGCGAAGTCCCGACGTTTCAGTCGGGACGAAGACGGGGCAGCCAAGACAGATTCCTCTAAAGATTCAGGGGTTAAACCATCCTCATCCCCCTCCCCTAAAGGGTCTCATGGCTGTTCTCCCCATTGCGGGTGCGCGGCCTAAAGATCCGTGACATCATGTCCCATTTATCCCAAATGACTTCAGCTCAAGGGAATTCTAGGGACTTAGAGATCCCTCGGCTCAAATTTTTTAAATTTTGGTTTCCAGTTATTCTTTACTCTGTTATGATTTTTTTTATATCCAGTATCCCCAATTTGAATATGTCCTTCAAGGGTTTGCCATGGGATAAGCTTTGGCACTTTCTGGAATACTTAGGGGGCGGTTTTTTGTTTGCCCGGGCCTTAGGCAATACTCAGCCGGATCATTCTTTAGGACAAATGATTTGGGTGTGCGTGGTTTTGTCCCCTTTTTTTTATGGCTTAACGGATGAGTGGCATCAGTCCTTTGTTGTTGGGCGGACGTTTTCTTGGGGAGACTTACTTGCCGATACGCTGGGTGGTTTTGTGGGGGGATGGATTTATGGTTCGACTCGCTTCGCTCGCTCACCATAAATCAGCGAGTCGAACCACCCTGAGTCCCTCGACTTTGCTCGGGATAGTTCGAGGGATGGTGAGCCAGTCGAACCACGAACGACGAACGTCAGTGAGCACTTCGACTTCGCTCAGTGTCCTTCGAAGTGTCCTGAGCCTGTCGAAGGAGAGTGAGTCGAAGGGTCTCGGAGATTTATAAAAAATGACCTGCATCAAGCCCTTTCGGGGCATTCATTATAATACGGAAAAGATCCCTGATTTAGCCAGAGTGGTCTGCCCTCCTTATGATGTCATCTCTCCGGAAGAACAGGAGTATTACCATAATCTCCACCCTTACAATTTTATCTATATCGAGCTCGGGAAAGAAAAAGAAACCGATACAGCGGCCGACAACAAATACACCCGAACCCAAAAGCTCTTCGGAGAATGGATCCAGAAAGGGATTCTTAAGGAAGATATCGCCCCTTGCCTTTATTACTATAAACAGGAGTACAGGCTCCGGGGCCAAAAATACAGCCGCCTAGGATTTATGGCCTTGATGCAATTATCCGATGAAAACGACTCTAAAATTTTCCCTCATGAGAAAACCCATGCCAAGGCCAAAGAAGACCGCCTCCATCTGTGGAGCAGTGTCCGGGCCAACTTGAGCCCCATCTTTGTTTGCTTTTCCGACAAAAGCAAGAAAGTCCAGAACATCTTTCGCCAAAAAGTTTCCCTGAATCAGCCTTTTATAGATGTGGTGGATAGAGATGATGTCAGGCACATTCTTTGGCGTCTGGAGGAGCCGGCCTTGATTCAAGAGATAGACCATTCCTTGGCCAACCAGCATCTTTTTATCGCGGACGGTCATCATCGCTATGAGGTGGCCCAGGAATACCGCCGGTTGCAGTTAAGCCGAAAACCCAAGTCCAATGGCGAGGAACCTTTCAATTACATCATGACCTACTTTACCAATATGGACAGCTTGGATTTGATGATCCTTCCTTTGCACAGGGTCGTCAAGAAGTTCTCGGGGCATATGGATTTCCTGGAGGAATCTTTTCGGATTGACCGGGTCAAAACCAAGGAGGATCTCCTGATTATCCTGGCTAAGGCCGGTCAAAACGAGCATGCGTTTGGGTTGTACACCAAAAATCAGATTAGGCTTTTGCGTTTGAAAAACCGCTTGCTGGTGGATCGGCTGATTCCCGAGGGGTCCCGGGAATTCCGCCATCTCGATGCAACAATCCTGAAATATTTCGTTTTTGATCGCCTCGGGGTCAGATCCGAAGACATTTCTTATACCAAAGATATCCAGGAAGCCTCCCATCTCGTTGATGAAGGGTTAGCCCTCGTTAGCTTTATTATGAATCCTGTCCGGATTCAACAGCTCAAGGCCATTGCCTTAAACGGAGAACGCATGCCGCCGAAGACGACGTATTTTTACCCCAAAGTCCTTTCTGGTCTTACGGTCTATCGGATGGATTCTTAATGAGGCCGCGACTTACGGACCCCGCTTCTTGCATTCTGCAAGAATGCAGCGGGGGAACGTAAGTCGCTGTGGCCGAACCCTTCGACGTTGCTCAGGGTGCTTCTGGTTCGCATCTCACTCACCATCCCGAGCGAAAAGCGAAGGAGAAGGAGTGCTGAGCGAAGTCGAAGCATTAACCCCGCCGTCTTTTGGCGGGGTTAATATCCTGCGCTCTTGACGCAGAGTTACCAGGGATTACGATGGGACTCTTTGGAAAAGAAAAATACACGCTGGTTAAGGTTAAAAAGAAGGATATCCCGGAAGGCCTGTGGTCAAAATGCGCGGGTTGCTCGACGCCCATTCACAATAAGGTCCTGTTCGACAGCTTAAATGTCTGTCCGAAGTGCGGCTATCATTTTTCGCTTTCGGCCCTTGACCGAATAAAGCTTTTTATGGATGCGGGAACGTTTCGAGAGATGGACGCGAATCTTTGTTCTGTGGATCCCCTAGAATTTAAAGGGCCGAAGACCTATAAAGAAAAGCTCTCTAGCGATCAAAAGGCGACGGACTTGATCGATGCCGTTATCACGGGGACCGGTGAGTTGAGGGGTCATCCCGTTGGGCTGGGGGTGACGGATTCCCGTTTTATTATGGGATCCATGGGATCTGTCGTGGGGGAGAAAATCACGCGCTTGGTGGAATACTCAACCAAGCACAGCTTACCGCTGGTGATCGTCTCCGGCTCCGGGGGAGGCGCGAGGATGTATGAAGGGGTTTACTCTTTGATGCAGATGGCCAAGACCTGCGCGGCGCTTTCACGCCATCATGAACTGGGACACCTCTATATTTCTATCCTGACCAATCCTACCATGGCGGGAGTGATGGCCTCTTTCGCGGGAGTTGGGGATATCATTATTGCCGAGCCCAAGGCCCTGATTGGCTTTACCGGCCCACGGGTGATTGAACAGACGACCCGGCAAAAACTGCCCGAAGGGTTTCAGAGATCCGAGTTTCTTTTAGCCCACGGCCTCATTGATATGATCGTGGAGAGAAAGAATCTCAAGGAGACGCTGGCGAAGATTATCGATTATGCAAAGAGAGATATTGATAGAAAAAATTAAGAATCATCTTTTAAAACTTGAGAGGATGGATTACGCCTTTTTGTTCGGCTCTGCTGTGAAAGCGATCCGTCCCGAGAGCGATATCGATATTCTCATCGGGGGGAAGTTGACCTCAAGCGAGCGCATAGACTTGGCCATGGATCTCGAGCTTCTTCTTAGACGAAAAGTCGATCTTGTGCTGTCCCGCGAGGCTTCCTGTGAAGTGATTTTGGAGGCATTCTCCAAAGGTGTGGCTATATTGGTGGCCAATAAACAGAAGCTGAAAGGTGATTATTTTAAAAATTTTTATCTTTACGATGACACAAGAAACCTGCGAGAGTTACGAAGACTGAAAGTCAAAAGGATGTACGCCAGTGGTTAACCAAGATATCTTGAGGACCAAAATAGAGTTCATCAATAATCATTTGGAACGCATCTTGCCTTATCGGTCTCTATCTTCCGAAGAGTTCTTACAAGATATAAAGGCACAGGACATTGTTGAGTATAATTGTTTTCAGATCATTAATCACTTGATTGATCTGATGGAGTATATTGTTGTGGATCAAGATTACGGGTTGCCCCAGACGGCCTATGAGGCGGCCGTTATCTTGGCCGAAAAGGGAATCCTTGAGCAGAACGATTTGGATTTGCTGAAAAGAATGATTGGTTTTAGGAATGTCGTAGGCCACGATTATATCGACATTGACAAACAGATTGTCTATGGCGTTTTGACTTCCGGGAAAGACGATATCCATAGGGTGCTTTCCAAGATAACGATAAAATTTTTTTAAGAATAATATGGCGCAAGTAAGCCTCAGAGACGTAACGAAAATCTATAAAGGAACGAAGGGGCCGGTCAAGGCCGTTGATAAGGTTAGCCTCGGTGTAGAAAACAAGGAATTTGTGGTCCTGGTGGGGCCCTCGGGCTGTGGCAAATCCACAACCCTGCGCATGATCGCCGGTCTTGAGGAGGCAACGGAAGGGAGGATATGGATTGGCGACCGGATGGTGAACGACACACCCGCCAAGGATCGCAACATCGCCATGGTCTTTCAGAATTATGCCCTTTATCCGCATATGACGGTTTTCGAGAATATGGCCTTTGGATTGAAGTTGAGGCACTATCCCCGTCAGGAGATTGTCCAGCGGGTGGAAGAGGCCGCGGAGATCCTCGGCATCAAACAGCTTTTGGATCGGCGACCAAGACAGCTCTCGGGTGGTGAGCGCCAGCGGGTGGCCTTGGGCCGGGCCATCGTCCGAAAACCGCTGGTCTTTTTGTTTGACGAACCGTTAAGCAATTTGGATGCGAAATTACGCGTCCAAATGAGAACCGAAATCCATAAATTGCGCGTGAGACTTCAGACGACATTCATCTATGTCACCCATGACCAAACCGAAGCGATGACCTTGGGAGACCGCATTGTGGTGATGAAGGATGGCAGAATTCAGCAGTGCGCCGATCCTTTGACCATTTACGATAAACCGGTCAACCGCTTTGTGGCCAGTTTTATCGGATCCCCACCGATCAACATCATGGAAGGCCGGATCATAAAAGAGGAGCGCCGATATTATTTCGACGAGGGGAAATTCCGGGTTAAGTTAACCGAGGGGATGTCGAAGGTCGTTGGTCCCTATGAAGGCAAAGACGTCCTGTTCGGAATCCGCGCCGAAGATATTTACGACAAACTTTTTGTCTCACAATCGTCTCCGGAGAATACGATCCGGGCCACCTGCGAGGTCGTAGAGCCTCTGGGCTCGGAAGTCTTTTTGTATCTCAATTCCGGACGGCACAATTTCATCGCCCGCGTGGGCGCCCATAACCGTCCCGAAGTCAACCGTGATATGGATCTTGTCTTTGACATGAGCAAGGTGCACTTTTTTGACAAAACAACCGAAGAGACCATCATCTAATCCCTTTCCCTTCCTTGTATTTCTGTTGTTCCTTAGCCTGATTACTCTCTTTATCTACACGACGTTTTATCAGCCTGATTTTTCCCCTCTCTTGGCGGCGGTCTTAACGCTGGGTCTGGGCTTTTTATTGATCCAGCGCAGATATCTTAAAGGAATTTTTACCCCGGCGAACTTAAAAAGACAAAGTTTCGAAAGAAAGACGGGTCTTCTTAAAGAAGAAATTCTTAAAGAGACCCAGAAGGCCGAATCCCTCCGTAAAAAGATTTTCTATTATTCTCGGCTCAAAACCCTTTTGGAAAGCTTGAAAGACTGTTTTTCCCTGGCCCAGGCCTCCCGTGTTGTATCCTCGCAAGTGAATCATCTTTTCGACCTCCCGGAACTTACCACGACCCCTTATATTTTTCATGCCCAGACCGGGGAGCTGGGGATCTCGTTTTTGCAAAAAGGCCAGATGCAGATTAATCTTAAAGCCAAGAAGGGGGATGCCTTTGATCAATGGGTGGTCAAAACGATGAGGCCTCTTTTGGTGGAAGACACCCACAAAGATTTCCGGTTTGATAGAAAAGAACCGAAATTGGAGGAGCCCAGAGCCATTCGTTCTTTGATCAGCGTTCCTCTGATGGTCGCCGACAGGGCCTTAGGGATATTGCGTGTGGATAGTCCTAAAGAAAATCAGTTTACCGTGGAAGATTTGCGTTTCTTGCTCACCATCGGCGAGCTGACGGCCTTGGCCTTGGAGAATGCCCAGCTCTACGAGAGGGTGGAAGGTCTTGCGCTCAAAGATAGTTTGACCGGTTTGTATTTAAGAAAACACCTTTTGGAGCGCATGACAGAAGAGATCCAGCATTTGGCCTTAAGAAAGCCGTTTTCCTTTTTGATGATCGATCTGGATCATTTCAAAGACTACAATGACCGCTTTGGCCATATCGCCGGGGACGCTGTCCTAAGGTGCGTGGCGATGCTGCTGGCCGATAGCTTTCCCGAACCCGGCAACGTGGTCTGCCGTTACGGAGGGGAGGAGTTTTGCGTGCTTCTTTTGGGATGCCCGCAGGAGAGGGCGGTTGGGCTGGCTGAAGAATTCCGAGAGAAGGTGGAGAGCCAAACCATGACCCTTCGCCGGCAAAAGACGCATGTCACAGTCTCGATTGGCGTGGCCTCATTCCCCGAGGATGCACGCGACAAGGAAGATTTGATCCACCGGGCAGATCAATTCATGTATCAAGCCAAGAGGACAGGAAGAAACAAAGTCTGCGCATGAAAAAATCCTTAAGAGTTGTCTATGAGTTCCTCTGAAACGACATTTTTTTTGACGGTCGTCCTGTTGACCGTGGGCCTGGGGGCGGCGCTTTGGGGACTCACATGGAATTGGATTTCCTTTCTGGAGAGGAAAACCCATCTCGAAGGTCTGGCGATGGAACATACCCAAGAAGGGCTTCTCCAAAAGAAGGAAAATGCGATTCGAGAGAGAGTGGCCTTGGAACGGGAGGCTCACAAAATCCTTGCCCTGTACGAGATGACCAAAGAGATCACCCGCAAGCACAATCCAGAAGAGGCCTTTTCTATTTTTAAATCGAAGCTGCGGGAGAATGTGGTCTTTGAAGATTGCCGGTGGGAAGAGATCCTGCCCCAGGACTTGGCCGCGAAAGACCAATACGGAGAGTTCGTTTGGGCCATCACGGATGGAAAAGACACTCCCGCCTATCTTGTTTTTAAAGGCGTGAACCTTAAGGACAAGGACAAAGTCGATATTTTGTTTTATCAGTTTCTCTTGGCACTGCGGCGCATCTGGCTTTATCAGAAAATCGAAAACATCGCTATTGTTGATCCCTTGACTGAGGTCTATACTCGACGATACTTTATGGAGCGCTTGTCCCAGGAGTTCAAACGCTCAACTTTTAAAAAGATTCCCTTATCATTTTTAATGATTGATGTGGATCATTTCAAGGAGTTTAACGATCGTTATGGCCACCTGACCGGAGATCAAATCTTAAGGGAAATCGGCAGAATGATTAAGGCCGGGATCCGGGAGATTGACATTGCCGGGCGTTTTGGGGGTGAGGAATTCTGTGTGGTTTTGCCGGAAACCGATCAGAAGGGGGCTTTGTTTGCGGCAGAACGTCTGCGCTTGAGCGTGGAAAAATCATCGATCAAGGCCTATGAGACAACCGTGCAAACCACATTGAGCATTGGCCTAGCGAGTTTTCCCGACCACGCCTCGACAACAACGGAGCTGATCGATAAAGCGGATTGGGCCTTGTACCGGGCCAAAAAAACCGGCCGCAACCGGGTGTGTTCCTTTGGAGTGTATGGAGATTCTTAGAGACCTTTCTTGAATCCTCTTTCATTTTCAGGTAGAATGGCTTCCCTATGCGCTCTAATCAGTTTGTCCTAGGGATCGATGTGGGGGCAACCAATATCAAATTCGGACTCGTGGATTCTTCCGGGAAGATCACCGCCACATCCCATTTGGTCACTCGTGATTTCCTTTCCCACAAAACAAAATTGATCAATGCGCTTCTTGATGAATGCGCTATTCTTTTTAAAAAAAATCGTTTTAACATCAATAATCTCTTAGGTGTAGGAGTGGGATTGCCGGGTTTGGTTGATGTCACACGGGGAATCGTACGGTTTCTTCCCAACATCCCCGGCTGGAAGGACGTCCCTCTCAAAAAGATCATGGAAGAAAAACTCCGTATTCCCATTTTTTTGGATAATGATGTCAATCTGATCACCTTGGGAGAATGGAAATTCGGTGCAGGTCGTGGCATTCCCAATATGGTGTGCGTTGCCTTGGGGACAGGGGTCGGCAGTGGCCTTATCCTAGACAATAAACTTTATCGCGGGGAGGGATTCACGGCCGGGGAATTGGGCCATGTGCCCTTGAACGAAAAAGGGCCGAAATGCAATTGCGGGGGATGGGCCTGCCTGGAACAATACGTTGGCAATAAACCCCTTCAAAAAAAGGCAGCGGGACTCTTTAAGGATAATCGCATTCAGTTGGAAGAGGTGGACCGCTTGGCTGAACAGGGCAACCCAAAGGCCCTTAAGTTTTGGCACCAGATCGCCGAGCAAATTGGCTGCGGCTTGGTGAGCGTGGTCAATCTCTTAAATCCCCGGCGGATTATTATTGGAGGGGGGGTTTCCAACGCTTATAGGCACATTTTTCCGGTTATTAGAGAAACGATTAGAAAACGGGCCATGTCGGTTCCGGCCCGGATGGTCGAGGTTGTCCGGGCCCAATTAGGCAACAAAGCGGGTCTCTTGGGGGCTTATGCTTTGGTCAACGATGCGGCTTGCGAACGATAGATTGCTCCTGGCGCAGTGGTTTCGATGGTGGAGCGTAATCGTTGTTTTCATCTTTTATCTAGGGATGAGAGAGTTTTTTTTTCCTGTAGTCTTTGCAGAAGTGGATTCTTCTTTACAAAAGTCTTCCGTTAAAGAGGGGTATTCTAGCGGACCGGGGTCTTCCTCAGACGAAGGCGCTAAAGGCTCTGCCCCATTTTCAGAGTTTCCCATAGCCGCGGATACCTTCCAGGAGACACTGCAAAATAAACAGATTCCCGTTGAATTGACGGGTGACCAGGTGGAATTCCTGCATTCCAAGAATACCGTGATAGCCAAAGGCCACGTGGTGATTGTGAAAGGCGAGATTACTTTAAAGTGCGACTCCGTGGAATTCTCGCGTGATACTCAGAAGGCCGTGGCCGAGGGCCATGTGGTTTTAACCTCTCCTCAAGGGACGATCAAGGGAGAGAAGATGACCTATGATTTTGAGAAGATGACCGGCCAATTTGTCGATGCCGAGATCATCTCCCATCCTTACTATGGGAGGGCGTCCCAGGCCCATAAATTGGAAGGGAATCACCTCCGTTTAGATCGGGGTTATCTCACCACCTGCGATCATGACAAGCCGCATTTCCGTATCCTCTCCAAGAAACTGGATGTTTATCCCCATGATAAAATGATTGCCCGGGGGGTGAGGCTCATGGTGGGAAACGTTCCCTTGGCTTATCTTCCGCGTCATACCCAGGCTTTGAATGATCCCCGGTTCCGGGTGACCTATACCCCGGGTCATAAGAAGAATTGGGGGATTTTTCTTCTGACCGATTGGAGATATCAATTCCATGAAAATTTAAAGGCCAGTTTGAGGTTGGATTTCCGGGAAAGAAAGGATATCGCCTGGGGGATCAATGCGAAGTATAAAGTCCCTAGGTATGGGTCGGGGGTGTTGCGGACTTATTATATGAAGGAACGCAGCATCACGGCAAAACGGTTTTACAGACCTCGGCCTTCGCCCACACCGGAACGGGAACGCCTTAAGGTGGAATGGCGCCATCAATGGAAGATTGATGAGGCAACCGAGGCCATCTGGCAATATTATAAATTGAGCGATGCTGTCATCTTAAAGGAATATTTTGAGAGGGAATATAAGAAGGATCCAGAGCCAAAGACATTTTTCACTCTGACCCGCAACTGGAACAAATCCACGCTCAGTTTTCTAAATCAGAAACGGGTTAACCGTTTCACTTCCATTGCGGAGAAGATGCCCGAGATCCGCTGGGATGTGCCCAGCCAAAAGTTGGCCCTCACCCCCCTTTATTTCAAAAGCACCAACACTTATTCCAATCTTAGTATAAAAAATATCTCCCCCACCGAAATCCGCAAAGAAACTATGCGGGTAGACTCCGAAAACCAGGTCTCTTATCCTTTAAGAATGAGCTTTATTGAATTCAAACCTTTTGTGGGTGGCCGGGAAACTTATTATAGTAAAACGATCGAGCCTTCCCGCTACAATATCCTGAGGGGGGTGTTCACCACCGGCGCCGATTTAACAACGAAATTTTACAAAGTCTACGACGTCAAAACCACATTCTTGGGCGGCCAGATCAATCGCCTGAGGCATGTGATCATGCCCTCGATTGCTTACCTCTATCAGCGGGATCCAACGGTCCCTGCCAGTCTTTTGGATGCCTTCGATAGCGTGGACACCCTCCAGCGGGACCACTCGATTGCCTTATCTTTGGAAAATAAGCTCCAGACCAAAAGGGGTAATAAGATTGAGGACCTTTTAAGGACGACCGTCAAGACGGACTTTCGTCTTAAGGACTATCCCGGCAAAGGCGGTTTTGACGGTGTCAAGACGGATCTGGAACTCCGGCCCACGGATTGGCTTCAATTTTATTCGGACACCAGCTACAACACCTTTACAGAGCATCTGGAGTCTATTAATTTTGAGATTTATCTTCGGGATATGAAAAATAAATGGTCTTTTGGATTGGGCAAACGTTTTCAGCGGAAAACCGACGATCAGGTCACCTCACAGTTTTATTACAAAATCAATCCCAAATGGAAGTTGAAATTCTATCAGCGCTTTGATGTGGCCCGGGGGGGATTGAAAGAGCAGGAATACACGATCAGCCGGGACCTGCATGAATGGGAGATGGATATAAACTTTAATCAATCGCGTGGGCAGGGCTCTGAGATCTGGCTTATTTTCCGGTTGAAGGCTTTCCCGGATGATGCCATTGAATTAGGCGGGGTCGGCTTTAACGAGCGGAAGGTGGGTTCTCAGAGTTTCGAGACCGTGACACCTTTGAAGACTCCGACTTCTCCATGAACATCTCTATCATCGGATCAGGATATGTGGGGCTTGTAACCGGTGTGTGTCTGGCGCATATCGGCCATCGCGTGATCTGCGTGGATAACGACACCCAAAAGATCAAACAGTTAAAACAAGGCCAAAGCCCTATCTTTGAGCCGGGCCTGGCCCCCCTCTTGAGGCGTTACATTAAAGAGAGGAAACTCTCTTTCACGAGCTCTATCGCAAAGGCGACCAGACAGTCGATGGTTATTTTCATTGCAGTGGGGACACCCTCCAAGGACAACGGCGAGGCGGACTTAACCTACGTGGAAAATGTGGCCCGCGAGATTGCCATACACATGGATTCTTATAAATTGATCGTGGAGAAATCCACGGTGCCTACCGCCACGGGGCAGCGCATCGAACGCACCATTCGGACTCATCTTTCCCAGAGATTTCATAAACTCCAAAATGCCATTCCAAACAAGAAGGGCATTTTGGAGTTCGATGTGGCTTGCAATCCTGAATTCTTAAGAGAAGGCGCGGCAATTTCTGATTTTATGAATCCCGATCGAATTGTGATTGGCGTGGAATCCAAGATGGCGGAAAAATATCTTCGAGAGATCTATAAGCCCGTCAAGGTCCCCATGGTTGTGACCAATATGAATTCTGCGGAGATGATTAAACATGCCTCGAATTCCTTTTTGGCAACCAAAATTTCCTTTATCAATGCGGTAGCCCGGATCTGCGATCGGGTCGGGGCAGATGTTCTGAAAGTGGCCGAGGGCATGGGATTGGACAGAAGGATAGGTCGTGAGTTTCTGGATGCCGGCATCGGTTACGGCGGAAGCTGCTTTCCCAAAGACGTCGATGCCTTTATTCATCTGGCGGAAAAGAGCGGCTATGATTTTGCTCTCCTCAAAGAGGTCCGTGATGTGAATGAATTTCAAAAACGAACCTTCGTCCGGTTGATTGAAGATAAATTGTGGATCCTCAAGAATAAACTGATCGGAGTTTTAGGTTTGGCCTTTAAACCGAATACCGATGATATGCGTAACGCCCCTTCGATCGATATCATCAGTCACTTAAGGAAGGAAGGGGCCGTCATCAGGGCGTATGACCCGCAGGCTACCTTGAAGGCCAAAGAAATTCTGCCTCATGTGAAATTTTGTAAAGACGCCACCACGGCCGTTTCTGGTTGTGATTGTCTTTTGCTTCTGACAGAATGGGAAGAGTTTAAGAATTTGGACTTTGCCAAAATCCGTCGCAGGATGCGTCAGCCGTTAATTTTTGACGGACGGAATCTCTTTGACAAAGAGAAGCTGGAGAAACTGGGTTTTGAATATTTTGGGATGGGGAGAGGGAAGGTATGATGCCAATAGACCTCAAGGATAAGATCATCAGTGGTCAAGCGAAGATTGCCGTCGTCGGGTTAGGCTATGTCGGATTGCCTTTAGCCTTACGATTCGCCCAAAAAGGATTTCAGGTAGTGGGTCTGGATAAGGATGAAGACCGCATCCAGAAGATTAAAAATAAAGAAAGCTACATTCTGGATGTTCCAACAGCGGAATTGAAGGATATGGTGGAGAAAGGATCTTTAAGCGCCTCACCCAACTTTGAAGCCTTAGAGGCGGTGGATGTCATCATCATCTGTGTCCCCACACCCTTGAAGACCAAATACACGCCGGATATCTCGTACATCCTGGCGGCCGTTGGCACGATCCGGCGTTTTTTTAAAAAAGACATGCTCATTGTCTTAGAAAGCACGACTTACCCCGGCACAACGCGGGAACTCATTCAACCTGAGCTGGAGAAAAGCGGGCTGAAAGCGGATCGCGACTTTTATCTTGCCTTTTCTCCTGAGCGGATCGATCCGGGCAATAAACATTACGAGCTGACCCAAATCCCCAAGGTGGTGGGGGGGCTTAACCGTACTTCCGGAGAACTGGCCAAGCTTCTCTATGAAAAGATTATCCAAAAAGTTCATCTTGTTTCTTCTCCCGAGGCCGCCGAGATGACGAAGCTCCTGGAAAATTCCTTTCGCATCGTCAATATCGGGTGGATCAATGAGCTGGCCATGATGTGCCATAAAATGAAGATCGATGTCTGGGAGGTGATTGAAGCCGCGAAGACCAAGCCGTTTGGGTTTATGCCGTTTTATCCGGGTTTAGGGGTAGGGGGTCACTGTATCCCCGAAGATCCGCTCTATCTTTACTGGAAAGCCCGGCATGCGGGCTTGCCCTCGAGGTTCATCAAGTTGGCGGCCGACGTCAACGCGGATATGCCGCAATATGTCTTGGGCCGGCTCAAGGAGCTTTTGAAAAAACAAAAGAAGGGTTTACCTCAATCTCGTGTGCTGGTCGTGGGCGTGACGTATAAGAAAGATGTCAAGGACTTAAGAAAATCCCCTTCGCTCAAGTTGATTGAACTGCTTAAGGAAGCAAGATGCAAAGCCGACTATTTTGACCCTATCATTCCGTATCTTAAGATTGGGAAGATCAATTTGAAGGCGATCGATTTAAACGAAAGAAATCTGGCCCAGTTTGATTGCGTTGTCATTGCGGTGGACCACACCCACATCGACTATCAACTTATTTTAAGGCATAGCCGATTGATTTTTGATATCCGGAATGTCTATGCCAATTCGAACGAAGAAAAAGTTGTCAAGCTTTAATGGTTGTGAAAATGCCATTTCGTAAAAAGACCGTTCTCATCACCGGCGGAGCCGGATTCCTGGGGAGCCACCTCTGCGACCGGTTCATCGGGCGGGATTTTAAGGTGATTGGCCTGGATAATTTTATCACTGGCAACCTGGACAATATCCGGCATCTTCTAAAAGATAAAAATTTCCGGTTGGTCAAGCACGACATCTCCCGGGAGATCAAAATCCCGGGGCCGGTGGATTATGTTTTGCATTTCGCTTCTCCGGCCAGTCCGGTGGATTATCTTAAGTTTCCTATCCCGACCTTAAAGGTCAGCTCGAGAGGGACTCACCACACCTTAGGGATTGCCAAGTCCAAAAGGGCTGTTTACCTTTTAGCTTCCACCTCGGAGGTTTATGGAGATCCCCAGGAACATCCGCAGAAAGAAACGTACTGGGGCCATGTAAACCCCATTGGACCGCGGGGAGTTTACGACGAAGCCAAGCGCTTTGCCGAGGCCATGACTGTCGCCTACCGCCGGTATCATAAAATGAATGCGAAGATCGTCCGGATTTTCAATACCTACGGCCCGCGGATGCGCATTCACGATGGACGTGTCGTGCCCAATTTCATCGATCAGGCGCTGCATAATCGGCCTTTGACCGTGTACGGGGAGGGCTCTCAGACAAGGTCATTTTGCTATTATTCGGATCTCATCGAGGGATTGGTGAGGCTGCTCTTTTCAAAAATTCCAGGACCGCTCAATCTCGGCAATCCCCATGAATTCTCCATTCGAGAATTCGCAAGGCTGGTCATCAAATTTTCCGGGACAAAAAGCAAAATGATTTTTAAGCCTTTGCCGGTCGATGACCCTAAGCAGCGCCGGCCGGACATCCGTCTCGCTCAAGAAGAGCTCCAATGGACTCCCCGGGTTTCTCTCGAGACCGGACTCCCAGAGACCATCCAGTGGTTTAGGGAAAAAGGAGTGGGTCAGTTTGCGCAAATATGAAAACTGAACTAGAGAATCGATCCTGTATGCTGATTAAAGAAGATTTGGCAGGTTTTGAGAAGGAGATCGCGGAAATCTATGCGACCGGCGCTATCCGTGCGCCTGTACATCTTCGCTCGGGCAGGGAAGAAGAACTGATCAAGATTTTCCGGGAGAACAAGATTGGCAGCGAGGATTATGTCTTCGGGTACTGGGATTCCCATGAGCTGGCGCTCTTGAAAGGGGTGCCGCGGGATATGGTGAAGCAGGCTATTCTCGAGGGCAAAAGCATCTCTCTGTGCTTTCCCGAGTATAAAATCCTTTGCTCGGGAATCGCGGGAAGCCTTATGGGAACAGCCGTGGGGGTTGCCTGGGCCTTAAAAAGAAAAAAACAAGAAGGCAGGGTTTATATTTTTTGCGGAGATATGTCGGCGGAAACTGGCATCTTTCATGAGTCCGTCAAATATGCGGTGCATTTCGATCTGCCAGTGACCTTCATCGTGTGTGATAACGGCTTGAGCGTGATGACGCCCACTCGCGAGGTCTGGGGCGCCCAGGAGCCGTGGTTTAAGAATACGAAGTACGAGGCAAAGATTATTTATTTTAAGTATGTCAACGGGTATCCCCACTCGGGGCTGGGGAAATTGATAAAGTTTTAATGAGGCCGCCACTTACGGAGCGTAAGAGAACGTAAGTGGCTGGCCTAACCCTTCGACGTTGCTCAGGGTGCTTCTGGTTCACATCCCGCTCACCATCCCGAGCGAAAAGCGAGGGAGAAGGAGTGCTGAGCGAAGTCGAAGCATTAACCCCGCCGCATTCTTGCAGAATACAAGAGGCGGGGTAAGCTCAACCTACGACTTATGTTCGCTCCATAAGTCTAGGATTCGCTTATGAAATACTTCGACGAGCTCAAGCGCACCATGGAATGGGTTGCCCGGCAGCCCCAGACCATCTTTCTGGGCCAGACCGTGGCCGGGCCGGGGACCTTCATGTACCAGACCCTTCGGGACCTGCCCAAAGACAAGGCCCTCGAGATGCCGGTCAATGAGAACTTTCAAATGCAGTTTACAATAGGCCTGGCATTGGCGGGCTACATCCCTATCTCGGTTTATCCGCGGCAGAATTTTCTGTTACTGGCGATCGCAGATATGGTCAATATGCTGGATAAGATTCCGGTGATCAGCTCCCACGCCTGGGTGCCTAAGGTCCTTATCCGCGTGGCGGTGGGCCCGGATGCCCCGGTTCATCCCGGCCATCAGCACGTGGGCAATTACACGGAGGCCTTTCGGAAGCTGTTCAGTTGGATTGAGGTTGTGGAGCTGAGCGAACCCCAGGAGATCTTCCCCGCCTATCAGCAGGCCTTGGAGCGGAAGGACAACCGGTCCACCCTTTTGATTGAGCACGGGAATTATTACAGCGAGAAATGATGAGAAGAATCTTTGGAATCCTTTCATTCCTCATCGCCGCAACGCACAGTGGATTGAGTTGGAGTGAATGTTCACCGAAACAAAGTGAGATGGAAATAATTCCTACAAGTTGCAGTTATCGGGACCCCTATGAATATGAAATATGGCAGTATGGTCAGGATGGAGAGAAGATTGTCACAAACGATCTCGTTGAGAAAGTCGAAGCATTGCCACTACGGAAGAATCGTAGGAAGGCCCTACTCGAGCAATATTATGGAGCGGTTATCACAATGATTGATGAAGAAGAAGCGAAAAAGATATTGGGAATGATTAATTCTAACAAGGGCTCTAGAGTATCCGTGTAGATATAGGGGCAGAGGATATTACTTGAGTTTGGCAAAATTTTCACGGTACGAGTTTAAATTTTACAATTGA
>CAZUJQ010000015.1:0-30469 GCA_964620805.1 uncultured Planctomycetales bacterium
TATCGACACATTCTTCTGACACTTTTCATTTTTCCTGATTGTCCAATTGATGCACTAAACTGAGCAACGCATAGCCGGCGATGTCCTGCCAGGGATTCTCTGCAAGGGCATATTTTTTGTTGGCGATGCGAAACAGTTTGTCGATGACTCTGATGATGGCCAGTGCGTCCTGATACTGATCAGGTGAAATTCCTTTGGGATACAAAATCTCTATGATTCTCCCGGACTGGCCAAACGAATCACCGTAATCAATCTGCTTTCTGGTTACCAGCTCGGCCAGATTTATGGCCTCTTGCGCGTATCGGTTCACTTGACCGATCCTTTTGTCAGAAGCTTCACGGCAAACGACCCGCAATGCCCGCACTTGGCGACCAGACGGACACGCGATGTCCGATTACAACGCAAACACTGCACAAGATAACCGGACTCTTTCTTTCGGGGTTTCTTTGGCTTTTTCATACCGCTACACCGCTCCTTTCCATGGAATTCATTGAATACCGTTCGACACCGATCAACCGGCTTAACCGGCCCACAAAAACCAGCAACGTATGCAGTCCGGCAATGCGCGACACCTCCAGCACCGCCTCCCGCCCTGCGACAAGATACGTTGCGCTTAATTTCATCTCGGGTTCGCCGAAAATGTCGACGGAGGTCAAGAACGATTCGAGCAGCTGCGACTCCACCCGGGACATATCCACTCCGTCTTTAAAATCAAACCTGTAGAGCAATTTCATGTCTGCACTCCTATTGCAAATAGTCCGTTAAGCCTTCGTTTCGAAAGACGTCCCTGATCCGCAAGACCTCCTCGAATAAAGTCCCTCGAGGAATATTCATCTTCTTGCTCACCTGCGTCATGTTCAGTCCTTCCGCTTTTATCAACCGGCACATTTCTCGTTGACGGCCGGATAACTTTGCCATGGCTCGCTTAAGAACTCTTCCCACATCCGATCTCAAGACCGCTTCGAAGTTCTGATCTTCAAACGTCAGGGCATCGGGATATGAACCCTCGTCCAGTCCGTCGACCAACTCATCCAATGAAATACTCTGGTAAACGGCTCTGCGCTTTACACTCATGCGCTGCTCGAGAAGATCGAGGATTTTGTTTTCAAACACATGCCTCATGAACGTCTTTTTAGCCGCTGACTTCCCATCGTCGTAACGGTCGCGCACGAAATACCAATGCGTCAAGCATTCCTGCAAAAGATCGTCGAACCCTTCACGCTGTAGCGTGTTGATCCGTTTCTGAAAATACTTGACCAGTGTCCGGGCATATTGCACTTCCCAATCTTCAAATATATTTTGATCCTTGCAGTTAATAGAGGCCCCCTTACGCGAAGCGCCTCTGAACGAAGAACCGCTTCATGCCGCACCCTTCTTTCTGCTGAGTTTTATCGGAACAATTCCCAAAAACTCTTCCGGAGTCGGGTCGCGCTTGAGAACGGCGGTCATCGCGGCCTTAACTGCATCACTGAGTCTTTTTTGGTTTAGCTGTCTTTCTTCGCCGTCTTTCGGTTGGCCTCGATAGACAATTTCGATTCCACCACTAAACCGTCTTTGGAATAGCTCCTCCGCGCTGTAGGACATTCTTTTCGCCCCTCCTTAGGCTCTATACGGAGGTTTTTGGCAAAGTGCCGGAAATAATTTTAAAAAGACAAAAAAATCCGGCACTTCCGGCAAAAGTTCCGTATAGAGCTAAGGGGAGACTTTGAAATTAGGCGTGATTTGGAAAGAAGTCAAACATGTTGATACTACTTGACTTGTGATATTTTTGGTATAGGTTGGGGGTACTTGGGGCTGACCAAACTATGATTCTAGAAAAGAAAACGGAAAAAATTAAACGCTACGTGATCTACACCCGCTGTTCGACCGATGAACAGGCGATGGGGGACTTCACAACGCTTGATGCCCAGGCACATCACTGCAAAAACATGCTCGATGCGTTCGGTTATGTGCTTTCGGATTTCGGGGAAAATGGCGTGATCAAAGATGACGGCTACTCAGCCAAGGACCTCAACCGGCCCGGAATCAAATCGATCCTTGACAGCATCCATCAAAAACGCGGAGAGTTTGACGGGGTGATTTTCTTCAGACTGGATCGCCTTACCCGTAATCCCCGCGACCTTTATGCAATGATCGACCTCTTCAAGGATGACGACATCGACTTCATTTCGGTCCGCGAGAAACTCGACAGCGCGACCGCAATCGGCCGGGTGGTGATCGGCATCCTCGGCCTCCTCTCCGCCTTCGAACGCGAACTGACCGGCGAACGCGTGAAGGCCTCATTTCTAGCCCGTGCCAGACAAGGCATGCGTACCGGTGGAAAGGCGCCGATCGGCTACAAGATCATCAAAGACGGCCCTCCCCTCCCGAACGGCAAACAGCCAACCAAGATTGTTATTGATGAAACTACTGCCCCACACATCAAAGTGATCTGGGAAATGGCGGCCAACAATCGATCTCAAGCCGATATCGCCAACGAACTCATGAAGCGCGGCATCTTCACCGCAAACAAAATCGTCTGGCGCAAACAGGCAATCGCGCACATCGTCAAAAACCCGTTTTATAAGGGATACATCCAGTACAACGGTGAGACACATCGCGGCCGGCATGAACCGCTCGTGGAAGAAAAAATGTGGAATAAGGCAAACAAAATCATGAGCTCCAAGACGCCCGGACGCCGGGTCTGGAAAAACAAACCCGACTACGAACATCTCCTGGCCGGTCTCATGAAATGCGGAAACTGCGGAAGCAGTCTGGTGGGAATCCACTCCAACGGGAGAGGGGACAAGAAGTTTTATTACTATGAATGCGGCCGGTCACGCCAGGGATTGGGATGCACCCGCAAGCGTATATCCGCAACCGTTTTCGACAAGGCGATCCTTGATTACTTCCGGCGAGCGTCCAAAGACCAGGACGTCATTGTCCGGGCGATCGGAGAGGCGATACGGGAATCCCAGATTAAGTGTGAGGAAATAGACATAACCCTAAACGAGAAACGGATCCGGCTCAACACCCTGCGCCATGAAACCGACAACCTCCTCAATATCGCCATGAAAAACGATATCGTCCAGGGCCCGACCTTTAAAAGCAAGCTGACCTCCATGGAAGAAGAAATTGTGGCACTGGAGGAAGAAACCAAACGGCTCGAAAAAGAACGGAAAATCGCACAGATAAGCACCCATTCCGGCGCACATATCTACCGGAATATACAGGCCCTCATGGCACACATCGATCAGGTCCCTCCCAAGATGCAGAAAGACCTCCTCCAAGCCATGATCCAGAACATCGTGATCCATGACAACAAGATAATCATGAACGTCTATATCCAAACGGAAGGGTTTGCGCCTTTTCTGGCCGAAAAAGGAAAAACCCCCACCCTGGCCGAAGGTCAGGATGAGGGTTTTAAGGCCGCCGACTGCTCCCCCGTGGCCTCTACAGGCTCGGTTTTACATTGGCGACAAGCAAGGGGTGGGTGACGGGATTTGAACCCGCGACCACTTGAGCCACAGTCAAGCACTCTACCGCTGAGCTACACCCACCATGTACCACAATTACATCTAGAAAACATGGTGGAGTTGCCCCGATTTCCTTACTTTTGTTAGGGGACGTCGGGGCACCCACCATATTTTCCTTAGAATAAATTTAGAGGAAATGTGGTGAGGCTCGCCCCTCTATTTTTCATCCGAAGGGGCGGCCCACCACATTTTATTTAAATCCAGAGTCCCTTTTTGTGCCCCTTGACACTCTTTAGCTAGGAGGCCTCTCATAGCTGATATTTCCCGCAAACGAGATGGCGTCCACCTTAAAATCATCCATCTTGGTTTTAAAATGGAAATCCACTGTGACCTCAATGCCCGAAGTCGGCAAGGCCGCAAAGATCATATCTTTCAAGGAAAACGATGTGGTTTGCGGGTCTTCAGGAATCGAGAAATTCTTAAGCCAGAGTTTTCCGGACACATCCATGTCGTTTTTTTGGGAGGTCAAATCTGCTAAAAGATTCATATTCCTTCGAGGATCGTCGATTTGCACCTTTACCACCATATCTTTCTCATAAAAATCGACCCATCCTTGCGCCTGAAGCCGGCTCCCAGAAAAAGGGGAACTGTTCTTAAAAAGAAGCGCGTTTCCTGCAAATTGAGTTTTCATCGCTCCCCAGGGAATACTCACATGCTGAGCCTTCAGGGTAATATCCTTAAGGGTCACCTGGAACGTCTTATCAGAAGCATCGGCAAATTCTAACGTCCCCCGGTCAACCACGAGATAATCCACAACAATCTCGAAAGGGCTATTTTTCAGCTCTCCTTGAGCGACAGCGGGTGTCTCACCGTGCTTCGAGAGGGGATTTGATTCCTGAACAAGGGCCGCCCCCTCTTGGACCGGCTTACCCACCTCGAAAGATTTCAGAACAACCGGCTCTGTCAAACTCACAAACAAAAGCCGCACACGCTTTCGGACAAAATCCGGGAGTCCTATCTGAACCTGAATGTCTTTCACCTTAAGCACACCCTCCAGTTGAAGGTCGCTGATTCGAAAACCGAACGGGAAAACAAAATGGATATGATTTAACGCCACCGGCCTCTCGAAGAGTTGATTTAAGGTGTTAATGACGATCTTGGGGCCATTCATCCAGATATATAGGGAACATAGGATCACCCCCGCAAGGAATACGATGAACAGGATAATCAAAGTCCTAGGTAAAATTCTTTTCATTTGATCGCCTGGCATGGATTATGAGTCCCCGCACTTATTTTGCGAAGTTCTTTATAGCAAAAAATAAGTGCGGGGGAACATCTGGCGACCCCGGCGCGAGTCGAACGCGCGACCCACAGCTTAGAAGGCTGTTGCTCTATCCAACTGAGCTACGGGGTCGATCTATCAAATTGGCTTAATTCCGCACCAAAATTCGCTGCGGGGATCAAATATCATTTTAAAGCGCATTATCGTAGCAAATCCCTCATCGTCTGTAAACCCCGTAAAGAGATGTTATCCATGAAGCGGTTTTCCCTCTACGGGGTGAAGCGTGGATCTCCTTTGAGATATCCTTCGAGACTTCAAATGTCAAAAGTTTCTCCTAACCTGAAACATCCAGGGAGGCAGCTCATACATCCTAATAAGACGGGCATTCTTCGGGTTCCGCTTGAGGAAGATAATCGTATAGTCGTCAACGAAGACCGGCGCCCAACGGACATCTCGAATCCTTCTGATCAAAAAGGATTGCGCCCAGGGCGTCATGTCGTGGCGATAAAAATAGATCGCATTAAACCCGTAACGCTTCTCCATCTTCTGCCATACATCGTCATTCTCCTGCATCGGGACATAAACATCTTTAAAGAAGGAAACGCTGTAATTCTCCGGACGATTGTCAACGAAAACCCGCTCCCGCGGAAACAAATGATAAATCAGATACCCTCCGATATCATAGTTATTGAAGACCGGCCCCTCCAGTTGATTGCGCTTAAAAAACTCGGCAGAGGCATTGACTCCGGGCATAAGACCAAAGAGTTTTTGAGGATTCAGTTTTTGCGGAGAATAATATAAATTTTTGAAGGAAAGCGCACTGCCCAGAATCAAAATCGACAAAACCATCAACCCCTGGCTGACTCTACGGTTTACCAATGGTGAACGATCTTTAAAAAAATCGTGTCCAAGGGAAGCCATAAATGGGACAAGGAAAAACCCAAAAAGCGGAATGGCCCGGATAAACCTCCAGGAAAGCACAGAAAAAAATGTCAGCAGAGAAACCGCCAGAACATATTTTCGAAAATTATGCTTACGCAAGACAAGGGAAAAACCCGTCGCACACACAAAAAAAAGCGCTTCAAAGTGCACATACAAGGGGTTTCCCGGCATCCTTTTTTGCATGAAGATGACGGGTTGATTCTCTGCGAGCATATAGCCATAGTTCATGAAAGTCGTCAACGGGGCCAAGGCGCCTTTGATGCCGAAAGGATTCGCCAGGCACACCACCGCGCTGACAAAACCGACCTTCAAATAGCATTGGCTTAAGAAACGACCTTTTTCGTTAAACCAACTATCCAAAACAAATGCCCCAACAATCCCAAGCCCGAAGGTAAAAAAGATATGCATATTGACCCATAAAACCTGGATCAGAGGAATGATCCAAAGGAATTCGGGGGGCAATTTCCTCGTCTTCACCTGATGCAGAAGATAAAAATAGATCCCTAAAAAAAGATAACTAAAACCTTCCGGCCTAATCTCCGTGCGGCTGGTGATTAGCGGCAGACTAATCAAAAAGAAAAAAAGCGCATAGTAAAAATTAGACATCTTCTGGCTTACCCAAAAGAAGATCGCGATGGTCAGCAAAAAGATGCAAGTATAAAAGACCCCCAACCCCTCGAACCCAACCCATTTTTGGACAAGAAAAAAAATGACGCCCGTCAACCAATGATTGTTGATGCCGGGATGATCGGGCTCCGTATAAGAATAAAAATTCGTGGTGACGGGCTTGAGCCCGGTTAAAAACGTTTCACCATTTTTAAGGTGCCGGCCCAGATCTGCGGTTGTCAAGTGAATTTTTTCACTGTATAACAAAGCACCCAACAAAACAACAAACCCAAAAAGAAGGGATTTCCCGAAACAGGATAAAGTTGGCAAGAAATGCCTTGGGGGATTAAGGGGTTGCTTTTCGGTCAACGATTTGGGCAATCTCGGTAATTTTGCTTTTGGCCAAAACACCCTGGACCTCTTTTTCAGTGGCCTTTAAATCAATGGAAAAGATGACCTTTTGAATCTTTGGGATGTATCGTGCCTCTAGACTGATCTTTCTTATCCCGATCCCCAAAAAATAGAAGACGTATCTTTCATCGTTGGCCATATCGCCGCAAATCGAGACTTCCTTTCCGTGGATCCGGGCGGCATCCACCACTCTTTTTAAAGCCCTCAAAACCGAAGGATGATGGGGCAGATAAAATTCCGCGACTTTCTCGTTGGTCCGGTCAACGGCCAGCATGTATTGGATGAAATCATTGGTTCCAATCGAGAAGAAATCGACCTCCTTCGCCAGATCTTCAATGATCTCCAAGACCGAGGGGAGTTCCACCATCATCCCGATCTGGGGATGTTCATGGCAGAGGATCTTTTCGCGCTTGAGCGAGTGAATGCATTCAAGAACGATCTCCCGGGCCTCCAAGAATTCATCCAAAGACGAGATCATAGGGAACATGATTTTGAGATCCGCGTGGCTTCCGGAGCGCAGGATGGCCCGCAGCTGTTGAAAAAAAACATCTTTGTGCTTGAGCGAAAACCGTATCGAACGCATCCCCAGGAAGGGATTTTCTTCTTTTCCATGATGATAGTACGACAAGATTTTATCCCCGCCGATATCGAGAGTGCGGAAGGTGATCTCCCGGTCGGCCATGCTTTTGACGATCTTTTCATAAACCACAAACTGCTCTTCTTCGGAAGGGAAATCGCTGCGAACAATAAAAGGAAATTCTGTCCGATAAAGCCCGATCCCTTCGGCTTTAAACTCAAGGGCGGTCTTCACATCGCTCAAAAGATTCACGTTCGCCAGCAATGTGATTCTGACGCCGTCTTTGGTTTGAGTGAAGGGTTTCAGGGATTCGCGCAAGGGATGGCCCTTGGGATGAGCGGTTTCTTTTTCTTTGAAAAAGTTGGTGATATCCTCTGCGGGGTTGATGTAGACATAGCCTTCCTGGGCATCCAAAAGGATTTTAGTTTTGGAAGGCAAATTTAAAAGCGCGGGTTCCTCGGCGATCACGAGCGGAATATTGAGCGACCGGGCCAAAATCGAAAGATGCGAGGAGGCCCCTCCACTTAACACAATCAGCCCTGCCACTTTTTGGGTCGATAATTTGAGGGCATCGGAGGGAAACAGTTCCTCCGAGATCACAATTCTCCCCTCATAATCGCTGGCCTTTTCGCCTAAGCCCATCAGATTCTTCAAGAGACGATACCCGATATCCTGGACATCCTGGCTTTTCTCTCTTAAATAGGTATTGGGAATGGCCTTAAAACGATTCACATAATCTTTAACAACACCCAAGATAGCCATGGGGGGATTCACCTCCCTTTTGATCAGCTCCACGATACCCTCGATAAAGCTTTTATCCTTCAGCATCAAAATCTGCGCCGTAAAAATAAGCGACGCCACATCTGAGAGCCTTTCTTCAATTCTCTTCTGGGATTCCTCCAGCTGTTTTTCGGTAACCCTCACCGCCCGGTAAAAATCATTTAAGGTGCAATGGGCAAACTCTTGAGTCGAGGCCAAAATCCTGACCGGGTCATTGGCCAAGACGAGGCTTTCGGCAAAAGCAAAGCCCGGAGATCCCACACGGCCCTTGACAAACTTCAATTCTGTGTGGGGCAAATGGCCTCTGTCGGCTGGGGGCCTTTCATGGACGCTCATCAACCATTTGGCCATCTCGATCGTCGTGGCGAGCTGGGAGGTGATGGCTCGCAGAAGCTTGCTGTCTTCTTCATCGAAGTAATCTTTTCTGGTATTCTGGATAACCATGACCCCGATCCGCGTATGGCCATGCACAATCGGCACCGCAAGAAACGATTCGAATTCTTCCTCGCCTATTCCCGGAAAAAACTTAAAGTTGGGATTCCTGCTGGCGTTGCGCTCGCAGATGGGCCGCAGCTCTTTCAAGGCCAGACCGGTCAGACCTTCTCCTAATCTCATACGGACATTCCCAATGGATTTGGGATGAAGACCCTTGGTGGCTTTCAAAACCAATTCATCGGTTTCTTCGTAATAGAGGTAGATCGAGCAGACCTCCGAGTTCATGTGCTCTGAGATCATATCAACGATTCTTTGGAGAAAGGTATCAAGGTTAGGGGCGTCCGCAAAAAGATCACTCAGCTCTCCGATACCGCAGATCAGTTTGGTGGGATCGCGTTTCATAGGTCATCTTTCTCCCGAGGCCGAGACGACCTGGGTGGAGTAGTCAATGGGATCGCCTTGCCCGGCCTCAAACTGCAAAGTCACTTCCAGCTCTTCATCCGGGAAAAAGCTCCCATACCTCCCAGAGGGAAGCGGAATATCAATAAACTCCCGGCCGGCGGGCGTTACCAGGCAAGTGGTGCCATCGGCATTGTGGAGCCGGAGGGACCTCTTAAAATTCACAACCAAAGAAATGGGCCCTGGCAGAGGTTCATAAGAGGTGTTCTTTAAAGTCACGGTTTGCTCAAAATATCCCGTATCCGGGTTCAATCGTATCCCACTTCGGGTGATCTTGACTTTGTTCGTCACCTCGGACGCCGGCGCCGCTGGCAAAAGACCCAAGCCGCAGCCCCAAGACTGCAAAAGGTTCCTCGCTTCCTGATCGGCTGGGAGGGCACGGCGAAGCAGGACAAAAAGTTTCGAGGCCGTCAGCTGATCCAAGATCGCTTCAAAAAACTTATCTTCCGTAGAATCCGATTTAAGGAAAGAAACCGAGACATAGGGTAAATCGATGACCCTCTCTCCCACAATCTCGGGCGTGGAGCTCAAATTTGATATAAGGGCTTTCAACTTCTCTGGCGCCACCAGCAGGGATTGTGGATTGAGATGATCATTCGCGTACGAAAGCCCGGATCGTTGAAAAGAGGAAAATTTCTCCATATCCAAGATCTCAGCAGATGCGGCCAGGAGAATGCTGGGGATAGACTCCTGTTGCGGCCCCAGGTAGGTCAGCTTGACTTGTACGTTTTCTAATTCCTTAAGAGGCATCTCGAAAAAATCTTTAAAATCTTGTGAAATCTTCGGAGAGTTTTTCCTTTGATCATCGGATTTTGGGAAGACCAGGGAGGAGACCAGAGAACGAAAGATAGGATAATCGAGATCGTTCACATGAAAATCTGGCATCACAAACAGATACACCCAGGGATCCTTCTTAAAAAAGACACAGCTTAAGTACGCTCCCGTGGGGCTAGTCAAATCCACACGGGTTGTCTCAATTCTATCTTGAGTCCGCGGGGTATCAGGGGCCTTCTGAGTCTGAAGACGGGAAAAACCTAAAAAGCTCGTGGCCTCAGGATTTTTAAAGTCATCCATCTGGGAGGTGACATAAAGTTCCGCTTTGCAGCGCAGATCCTTTTGAGCAAGATCAGCAAAACAAACTCTCAAAGCAGACGGAAGCTGCCCAGCCGAGAGACTTAAACCCTCTTCTTCGACTTCAACCGGCTGCCAGTCTTGCGGATATTTCAGGGCAAATCCTAGTTTTTTATTGTGGTAAAGATTCCATTTGGCGGTGAGGCTGGCGGCGAGGGAGGGATTTGTCTTAAAGCCCATCACTGAAAAAATCAGAACGTTTAGAATAAGAAACGATATTTTAAACAGTTTAATCATTGATCTTTTTCTACTCCCGAGCTCCCGAAGGTCAAGTTTTTACGTGGTCGGGGAGGAGGGATTTGAACCCTCGACCTTTTGGTCCCAAACCAAACGCGCTAGCCAAGCTGCGCTACTCCCCGAGAAAACTAAAAATTCTTCCTCAAATCAATTGGCGGGCCAGGGAACCCACGACCTCCCCCACTGTTTCGTCCGCCACACATTTTGGCGGACGGTGGGAGCGCTCTATGCCCAAGCTACGCTACGCCCCGGACGCAATCAACATTCTTAAAGTCAAATGGGTTCACTAACGTTCCGTAAGTCACGTGCTCATTAAGAAAAACGGGAGTAGTATATCATGCCCTCTTGGCTCTATCAACAATTCCTCCCATGAATATCGAATGAGATCTGGCGAGTTGAAGACTTTTTCCCCTTCCTATATAATAGCTCCCTATGAAACGAAAAATCCTTTTTATAGTTTTGATTTTGGTCCTCTTGGGCTTTCTCGGCATAGTCTATCTTAACCGGATTTTTTTCCCAATTAAACTAAAGGCGATTGTCATCCAGAAAGCTGAAGAGCTCTTAAATCGCAAAGTGACATTCGAGGCCATCCGCTTTGATCCGATCCAGGGCTTTGTGGTGTCCGATATCAATATCTGGGATAAGGACCATCATGAAAGCCCCTTGCTCCGTGCCGATGAACTTTCCTTTAGCATTTTGTATCTGCCTGTTCTCCGCGAAAAAAAAATCATTATCCCTCAGATCACGCTGATACGTCCCGCTTTTCATCTTTCCCGCGAATCCCCCACGCAATGGAATATCAGTGACTTGATCTCTAAACTGCAAACACCCAGCGGCTCAGCGGGCGGTTATAGCTTTTTTTGCGGAGGTCTTTCCTTAGTCGAGGGAGAGGTAACCTTGCTAGATAAAACCATAGACCCGCCCTTTCCCGAAGTCTTCGAAGGCATCAGCTTGAAAGCCAATTTTTCGCTGCCTAAAGGGTTAAGATTTCTTCTGGAGGCGGCCATTCCTAAAAGCTCTTCCTCGATCGCTGTTGAAGGGGAATCGGATTTTTCTTTTAAAAACCTCACAGGCCAATTGACCGTGCACAATATCTATCCCAGCAAATATTTTTCTTTATATCTCCCTCACCCCCCCTTCCTTTGGGACAAAGGCGTGATCAAGACCGCCGAGCTAAAACTGAAACGCTCCGAGGAAAAAATCCATGCCCAGGGTTCTCTGGAACTTGACGAGATCGACTTAGCCATTCCAGGCCAAATCCGAATGCAGGGCCATCTTAAAGCGCCTGATTTGATTCTGACTTTGGGACCCCAAAAGGCCCTTGAACTTAAAGCCAACTTCTGGATTCGCCGGGCGGATCTTCAATTCCCTGATGACAAAAACATCCGCGGGGATATAAAAGCCGATGGATTCTTGATAAGCCTCCATCCTGGCGGGAAGGCCAAAGCCACGGGTTCTCTCACTATCCAGGGCGCCGAGCTTCAATGGGACGCCCTCAACCGGCTAGCCGGCCAAGTCAGTTTAACCGCGGGTGTACTCAACCTAGGGGAAGGCCGGGCCGATTTTACCGGCCAGCTTAAAGTTGAGGACCTTCTCCAGACTTTCGGCGAGGGGAAAAGCCTAAGCGGTCAGTTGATCGCTGGTCCCCTAGAGATCAGGATGCACAACGAGATCGTGACTCTCAAAGCAAACGCCAACCTCATAGAGGCTAAAGTGAACTGGGGAGACAACCAACATTTCCAGGGCAACATCACAGCGGACAACCTTTCCTCAGCCTATGGTCATAACACCTTCTATCTTGAAAGCGATCTTTCAGTGACCAACGCCCTTCTCCAATGGGGAGCCGAAAAAACCCTGCAAGGAAACTTTAACACAACAAAAACGACTTTCCGGATGGAGAACAAAAGGATCGATGCCCAAAGCGATATCAGGGCATCTCAGGCCCGCCTCACGTGGGGACTCAAGAAAACCTTAAGCGGTGATCCGCAATTGACAATTGACCTAAGCTACCATCCCGATGACAAAACTCCCTTGCGCTACCATGGGACCCTCTCGCCCAATATCACGCTTTTAACCGGCATCCCTTATGTTCAAGAGATCAAAGATGTCCTCGGCCAGATTGAATTTAAGACCAATCAAGCCAACGTGGAAAAACTGACCCTCGTCAGCCAACAAACTCCGGTCCAATTATCAGGGCGTATCGTTGATTTTTCCGATCCCTTCTTAGATGTCCTGGCGCTGGCAGAAGACGTCGACCTAAGGATTCTCCCGGTGCTTTTTCCCGAAGTGTTTGAGAAGATCAAGGTCGCCCCGAGTGGAAAAGCCAAGGTCAATTTGCAATTCCGGGGAAAGGCTTCCTCGCTAAGCGATGCCTTTCTCGGCGTGACGGCGCAATTGAACGAGGCAACGGTCAAAACCGAACACCTGCGCTCTCCCCTCACGGATCTCCAAGGCGAGATCACATATACGCCCGAAGGTGTAAGCTGGAAAGAGGTGCAGGGGAATTTTGAAAATTACGATTTTCTGATCAACGGCCAATTAAACAATTTCTCTCAGCCCGTGGTGAAAACCTATTTTCGCTCACAATCTTTGGGCCTGGATGTCAACGGTCAAACTCAATTCTTAGGGCCTAACCTCAAAATCGATTCTTTGAAAGGACGATATCTAAATTCCTCCTTTGATGTCAAGGGAGAGCTTAAAGAGTTTCAGAGCCAAAATCCAGAAGCCCATCTGACGGGCCACATCACACTCGACCTAAAAGACCTTTCTTCTCTCGGGACTTCTGTTCAAAATCACATGGAAAAGTTAAAGCCCTCCGGGACGCTCGCCATCGATGCTTCCCTGGACGGCAAACTCAAGGATTGGCTGAAGGGAAAGCTGAATCTTTCTGCGAAGAGCCCGGAAGTCTCCCTGTCAGGTTATAAAATAGAGGACGTTTCCCTGAAGTGGGATCAATCCCGGGGGCAGATCGATCAGTTGGACATAACGGCACGCCTCTACGATGGCCGGTTGCGGCTGGAATCGTCTGCAGATCTTAACCTCGAGGAAATGCCCTACCGGCTGGAGGCCCACATGGACGACACGAACCTTGAAAAATTGAAAGCCGATACGGTCTGGAAAAACAAGGAGATCCGGGGGATCCTGTCAGGATTCATTTACATGAACGGCTCTCTCCGGAACTTGACAGAGATCGAGGCCAACGGCAGGGGGCTCATCAAAGAAGGCTACTTATGGCAGTTGGACTTGCTTAAAGGACTGGGCAGGCTTCTTTTGATTGAGGAGCTGGGCAGCATCGTTTTCCGGGAAGCCGGCATGGATTTTAAAATCAAGGATCAAAAACTCCTGACCAATAATCTCATCTTGAAGAGTGAACCCCTGGTATTGTCTGGCCAAGGTTCTCTGGATTTTGAGGGTAAGCTAAATTTTGACATCATGTCCGAATTTAACCCGGAGATGATCGCGCAGTCCGAGTCGCTGAAAAGGACCATAACCTCGATCATGGCGCGAACAGGTCAGTATCTCCATATCAAGATCACCGGATCTCTTCAAGATCCCAGGTTTGCCTTGATCCCCTTGCCGGTCAACGTTATTGAGAAGACTAAGGAACTTCTTTGGGAAGGCCTTCGAGATATTTTTTAAGGCTGGCTTTCAATTTCTTCAGGGCGCGAAAGCGGTGGCTTAACGTCGCCTTGACCTTCAGGGGCAGCTCTCCGAACGTCTTGTTAAAGCGGGGAATCAAAAATACGGGGTCATACCCAAAACCATTTCTTCCTTTTGCGTTTAGAGTAATCAAACCTCGGCAACTTCCCGTGGCCACATCCACAATTCCGTTACGATCAACCAGCGCGGCCACGCAACGGTACCGGGCCTCTCTTTTTTTAAGGGGAATCCCTTTAAGCATCTTGAGGAGCTTGCGATTATTCTCTTGGTCGGTTGCGCCATCCCCGGCAAAACGGGCCGAATAAACGCCGGGCCGGTTCCTTAGGGCCTTGACCTCCAAACCAGAGTCTTCGCCTAAGGTGAGTTTCCGGGTATAGAAGGCAATGGTGGCAGCTTTTTTAAGCGCGTTACTTTGAAAAGTCTTACCATCCTCTTCGATCGTGGGCAGATCAGGATAATCCGCAAGAGACGTGATCTTAAGATTCAGATCTTTGAGGAGGTCCCTGATTTCTTCCAGCTTTTTTTTGTTGCGGGTGGCAAGGAGGAGTTCGTGCATGGAAATATCTTCCAATGACCAAGATACAATGACCAAATAATCACCAATATTCAATATCCAAAGAAACATTTGGAAATTGAATATTAGAATTTGGATTTTATTTGGTTATTGTTTCTTGGTTATTGGTCATTTCTATCTGTTCATATCTCTTGGGCCTGAATAAAATTAAAGCTTCAGTTCCCTAAGCGCCTGCCGTTGGATCTCAAAAAGCTCCCGAATCCCCTTCTCCGCAAGGCCTAACAATCGATCGATATCGCTTTTAGAGAAGGTTTTTCTCTCGGCTGTACCTTGAACCTCGACAAACCGCCCCTCTGCGACCATCACCACATTCATATCCATGTCGGCCTTGGAATCTTCCTCATAGGTTAGATCCAACAGGGATTCTCCCTCAAGGATGCCGACACTGACCGCGGCGACCAAATCATTCAAGGGCGTCTCGTTGATCAGCCTTTTCTTTTTCATCTTCAAGATGGCATCGCCCAGGGCAATGAAGCCCCCCGTGATCGAGGCGGTGCGGGTCCCCCCATCGGCCTGGATCACGTCACAATCCATTTTAACCGTCCGTTCGCCGAGCTGGGTCGTATCCACCACGGCGCGTAAGGACCGGCCGATGAGCCTCTGGATTTCAAAGGTGCGTCCGGAGGTTTTCTCCCGGCCAATCCTTGTGGCACACGAACGCGGCAGCATCCCGTATTCGGCCGTGACCCAGCCGGTGCCGGTATTTTTTAAAAACGGGGGGACGTTTTCTTCCACAGTGGCCGTGCAGACCACGCGGGTGTCGCCGAATTCGATCAGGCAGGATCCCTCGGCATATTTTGTATAGTTCTGCGTGACTTTGATCTTCCGCAATTGATCTGCGGTGCGTCCGTCTGGTCTTAGCATAGAGTCTCCTTGGGGAATTGGCCGCTTAAGGGGGCGGCTCCGCCGCTTTTAAGGCGGCGGAGCCGCCCCCTTAAGATTTTCGTCCCCTTATACTCTGCCTCCACCGTCGTTTGAATCCCACCGCGGAGATTCATGGTGGCCTCGACTTTAACCCAGCGGGGAGCGCAGGCCTGGACAATATCATCCAGAATTTTGTTGACGAGATGCTCGTGAAAAATGCCAACATCCCGATAAAAGATCGTGTAGTACTTAAAAGACTTCAATTCGATGCAGGTTTTCGCCGGCGCGTACGTGACATGAATCATGGCGAAATCTGGCAGGCCGGTCTTGGGACAGATGCAGGTGAACTCCGGCACCTCCAGATGCACGGTATACTCCCGGTCGGGATACTGATTTTTCCAGACCTCGATTTGGGGGGTCTTGAGCTTTCGAATATGGCCTTGCAAGCCTTCGTAAGATTGGGATTTGGATCTTTTCATGGCAACCTCATCATTTTGTGAACCTGCGGCAGGATCCGGACATTCGGCAATCGCTGGATGCAATGAGTATAAAGCTGCTGGCATTTTTGCACAACGCCATTTTCCATCTCAAAATAATTGGGCTGGAGGATGAAAAGCGTCTGTGGATTGATCCTGGCCACGATGTCGAGGGCCCGTGCAATGTCTTCTCGGATTGTACCGCTGGAAATAACGGCTTTGATAAATACCTCTTTTTGAACGGCCAGCTTCAGGAACTCCTCATGTTCCCGCCAGAACGCCCGGCACCGGGTGGAGCTGGGCAGCTTCATGTCCATCGCAATGATATCCACATCGTCAATGATTTTCTTTAATTGTTGGTAAAGAACCCCACTTGTTTCTAAGTAAACGCCTAGCCCCATCTCCCTTATAAGGGTAAGGAACTCCTTGATAAAATCCGCCTGAAGCAAAGGCTCACCGCCGGTGAGGCTCACCGAATGGCAGCCTTGAACCAACGGTTTTATTTCTTCCCAGAGCTCCTGCGGCGAATATTCGGTGAATTCTCTCTTGCCATCGCCGATCGAATCCGGCGTGTCGCACCAGACACAGTGCATGTGGCATTCAAAGAATCGGATAAAGACCTGTGGGATCCCCATGTAGGGGCCTTCCCCTTGAAGGGAGCGGAAGATTTCCAAAATTTTAGCTCGTGGCTCGTAGCTCATAGCTCGTAGGTGATTTTTAATAATTTTGGAATTCATAATAATGGATCTTCCCTCCTCACTGCCTCAAATCCTCTCTGCCGCAAAACACAGCTATCACACCTCCCGCACGGCCGCCGCCCACCTTGATAACACGACCACGTCAGATGATACGGCACTTTGAGCTTTAACCCCATTTTAATAATTTGCGCCTTTGTCTTTGTAATGAGGGGCGTTGATATCCTGATCGTGCGGCCTTCGGCGCCGGATTTTAGCCCTGCCTTCAGGACCCGCTGGAAGGCCTGATAAAATTCCGGCCGGCAGTCCGGATAGCCGGAATAATCAATCGCATTGGCGCCAATGAAGACGACCTCGGCACCGATGGTCTCTGCATAAGAGATCGCAAAGCTCAAAAAAATGATATTGCGGCCCGGAACATAGGTTGATGGGATCTCATGGGTGATGATATCACGGTTTAAGGGAAGCGGGATCTTTTTGTCCAGCAAAGAGGATCCCTTCCAAGGCAACGAAAGCCGGACAATCCTATAATCGCAATGGGCATGCCAGGCGATTCTTTGAGCCTGATGGATCTCTTTTCGATGGCGCTGCCCATAGTCGAAGATAAGGCACGAGACCCTAAAGCCCTGGGCTTTTGAATAATAAAGCGTCGTGGCGGAATCCAGGCCACCGGAGAGGAGGACGATTGCCTTTTTCATAAGTCTTGATAAGGGTCAAGCAACAAGATAGGCCTCACTTCGTTCGGCACTATCTTCCACAGGGGCTTCGCCCCTATGGCGCTCAGAAATGCTCCTTTCCGTCGCATTTCTTCGCTGTCACCCCTTGGGGGATTGCCTGCAATCCCCCAAACCCCCTACAGTTGTTGTATCGCCATAACCTTTTTGAAATTCCGATACAACAAGGGTATAGGGGTAAGGATTTGCAACTTGACCCTTGACCCCTGACCCTCGCCCCTATCAACTTCTCTAATCACGGACAATACGTCACGCTGGCTGAATCCGACTCCCACACCTGAACCCGTTTGACCTTCAGCGGCTGGCATCCTTTAGAAAATTCCTCAAAAATATACTTGGCCAAATGCTCCGTGGTAGGATTGATTTTGTCAAAAGGCGGAATGTCGTTAAGGTAGGCATGATCGAGTCGAGCCAAGAGGTCTCGCAATTTTTTCTTGGCCACCTTAAAATCCATCACCATCCCCGTGGAATCCAGGCTGGAAGACCCCATGACCGCCTCCACCTTCCAGGTGTGTCCGTGGAGATTCTTACAGTCTCCTTCATAGCCGCGCAGCCTATGGGCGGCAGCAAAATCTCCCCGAATGGCTAACTCATACATCAGAGCATCTCTCCACGTCTTCTATGGAAAAGCCTAAAAATCTTTTGGCCAATCCCTGGAAATGCTGCGGCTCATCGCTCACCAGAAAAACAGCCTGCCCTTTTCGTTTCGAGAGGCTGTTTTTCTGGGTGTATTCCAAAAGCTGTTTGACCTCCCGGGCCACCTCTTTGGCAGAATCAATGAGGACAACACCATCTCCCATCACCTTCTTGATCACGGATTTTAACAGCGGATAGTGGGTGCAGCCCAGAATGAGGGTATCCACCTTCGCCTTTTTCATCTTGCTCAAGTATTGTTCAGCGATCATCGTTGTGGTTGCATTTTTAAACCATCCCTCTTCCACCAACGGCACAAAGAGGCCACACGCCTGGGTGATGACCTTAAGCGAGGGAGAAAGCCGCCTGATTTCCCGGGTATATTCCTGGCTGTGGATCGTGGCAGACGTGGCAATGATTCCCACTCTCTTGGTTCGGGTGACCTCCACCGCTTTCCTCACCCCCGGAGCGATCACCCCGACGACCGGTACAGGAAAAGAATCCCTCAAAACCGGCAAGGCAACACTGGAGGAGGTGTTGCAGGCCACCACAACCATCTTGACCTTGCGTTTCAAGAGCAAGGAAACATTTTCCCGGGAAAAACGGACAATGGACTCCCGGGACTTTGTCCCATAGGGGACCCGCGCCGTGTCGCCGAAATAAACCACATCTTCCGAAGGGAGTTGATGCATGAGCTCCTTGACAACGGTCAGGCCGCCCAATCCGGAATCGAAAACTCCGATGGGATTGTTTCTGTCGTTGGGCATTTTCTTTGAAGACCATAGACCACAGACCATAGACTAAAGACCTCTTTTTTTAAGAACTCTCTCCTGGTCTATGGTCTTCAGTCTATGGTCTCTTTCAATTCCTTATTCTCTCGCATACTTCAAAATACTCTCCGCCAGGCTGTCCGCGATTTTCTGGCGATACCATTGGGTCTTTAGAAGTTTTTCTTCCTGAGGATTGGATAAGAAACCCACCTCAATTAAAACGGCCGGGACGAGCGTATTCCTCAAGACAAAGAACCCGGACGATTTGCTTCCCCGGTTACGGGCTTTCATCTGGCCGGATGTCTTTTGGGTAAGATATCGGGCCAGCCTCTCGGATTCCGCCCTTTTATAGGTATAGAGCATATCCAAAAGGATATTCTCTAAGACAGGAGAATTTTTCTGCATCGTATAACGCTCAAAAAGGTATTTGCGGTTTTCTTTGATTTGCGGATCGTTTTTCTCACGGGAGCCCAGATCTCTCAAATAGAAGATTTCTAGGCCCTTGGCGCTTTTGTGCGGACTCGCATTGGCGTGAATGCTGACAAAAAGATTGGCTCTTGATCGGCTGGCGATTTCGGTCCGTTTCTCCAAAGAGATAAAATCATCACGGTCCCTCGTCATGATAACCTTGATCCCCTTTTGCTCCAGGTTACGCTTTAAGGATTTCGCGATATCCAAAACCACGGTCTTTTCTTGAAGGCCAGATCGGCCGATTGTCCCGGGGTCCTTGCCGCCATGACCGGCATCGATCACAACCTCCTTGAATTTTGTCACCAGAGGATAAACTTCACGGGCCAGAGATTCAATCACCTTTCTTTTGAAATCGATCGGGACAATAATCGTCCCCCGGACCCGTCGTAACGGCTGACTCAGCAGGATCTTCTCATTGTCCAAGATGACCACATTGCTTCCCACCAAGGCCCTGGCCCTGGAAAATTCTTTACTCAAGGTTACCATCTGACTGACACTGTCCCATTGCCACTGGATTCCATAGCGGGTGCACAACTCTTGAAGATCGGCTTCTTCTTCGGTCGGTTTCGGCGGCAAAGGGGCACAGCCGGCGATCATGATCAGAGATAAAACAATTGTCCGCGAACAACGAATCCGCCAAATTTGAGAACAAATTTGGCGAGACCTCGCCAAAATCATTTGATTTTGGCGGGCAACAAACCACGAACCACGAATCACAGCCCCACCCCCACTTCTATTTCCTGGCTCAAGACCTGCTCTTGAACGTCTTCCGAAATAAGCGTGGGCGTTAAGAAGATCACCAATTCGGTTTTCTTCATTGATTTCTCTTCACTGCGAAACACCCCGCCAACCACCGGAAGGTCGCCTAAAAGAGGGATCTTTTTCACGGACTCGATCTTCTCATCCTTGATGAGCCCGCCGATGACAATCGTAATACCGTCTTTCACGGTCACGGTGGTCTCGGTCTCGGCCTCGGAGGTCTCGGCAACCGGAATGGTGTTATTATTCCCTGTCTCGATATTTCTGGTGACCGAGCTCACCTCGGGCTTAATCTTCATGGTGATGAGATGGTCCTGGTGGATGGTCGGGGTCACGTACAATTTGACGCCAACTTCGATAAAATTTACACCTTTGGCGGTGGTGGCCGGTCCTGCCGAGAGGGTCGTGGTTGTGGTGGTCCCATAGGGTTCGGTGGGGCCCACCAAGATTTCGGCCTCTTCATTGTTCAAGGTGGTAATGCGCGCTCTAGACAGGACATTGGTCCGTCCCACCGTATCGAGGGCCTCCAGCAAAACGGAATAATCATCCGAGGAGATCGTTCCGATCGAGAGCCTGCCGCTTTTGTCCGCCGGGCTTAAGGCATTTAAATCGGTGTTTAACCGCAGATCGTGATAATCCGAGACAATCGCCTCCCAGTTAATCCCCATCTTGTGCTCGTCGTTGAGCACGATCTGAACGATCTTGGCTTCGATCAAGACTTCTTCGGATCGTTGATCGAAAGCCTTGAGGTTTTGTGTTTCAGAAGAAAACTCCAGGGGCGGTTGTGGCTGACCCTCTTTGGCATAAACCCCAGACATGGCCAGAGAAATCATGGCACACCACACCACAATTGATCTTTTGAGAGATGACCTCATAAATTTGTCAAAATGCCGTTAAAGGCAGGGCTGTCCGCATCAACGAATATATTTTCCCATGGCTCTGTCATCGGTTCTGATGAAATTGTTTATTGATTTCATCCAAGGAAAAGTTCTTGGCTTGGAGCTCTTTGATCTTCTTGAGCCTGGCCAACGTGGAATCATCGAAATAACGAAAATGGGTCTCCGGGCTGCGGCCTATTTCCTGAAGCAATCCTAATCGCAAATAATACTTCAAGGTATGGGTGGAGGTGCCGCTTCTTTGGGCTAAATCTTTGAGAAGGTAAATATTGCGCATGGCGAATTTCTGCATCCTTCGCTTTGCCCGCCTTGCTCGCCTCGCGGCGAAGCCGAGGGCCAAGCAAGAGCTTAAATCAAGGCGAGGCAGGCGAAGCAAAGCGGCGAGGGCTTCACTCTCCAAGTAGAGAGTTATTTTGCCTTTTTTTACCCTGGCTGTCAAGGGATTTTCCTGGAAGGGGGGGGTCGAAGGGTTGACGAATCCCCTTCCTTCTGTTAAATTGACTTAAGAAATATGAAAGCTCCCCTAGAAAAGACAAATCATAATTCTCTTTCTTCCCTCTTTAAGGGAACGACAGAGGCTTTTAAGACCTTCTGGAAGGCCTTTCGGGAAGCCCTTAAAGGAAGCGGGCTTTGGTGGTCGAAACGCCATCCCGTAGAACTCTGGAAATGGGAAACCATGGAGGATGAGGATGTTTGCGAAGACTGCCTTATGCGCGCTTCCTGGCCGCCTATGGATATTGCCGACTGGATGAAAGAAGGTCTACCCGGGACCCCCGAAGCAGAGACCGAATGCGGCCCCAACTGCCGTTGCCGGTTGGTGCCATACAAGATCGCTAAGGAAATGACTCGTAAATAACCAATCACCAAGATACAAACACCAAACAATTACCAATATTTAATAACCAAACATTTGAAGATTGGATATTGGTATTTGAAATTTGTTTGTACCTTGGTCATTGGTTATTATTCTTCTTAAACTTCTCCAACTGCTCCTTAAAATAAGGCTCATCCGGATTCCTCTCAACCAGACCCTCTGCAATCTCGATCGCCTCGGGGTACCTCCCCATTTTGTATAAGACTTCTGCTTTGGTGTCCAGAAAAGCGGAATTCTGAGGATCGCGCGACAAGGCCCTCTCAATCAGCTCCAGAGCCTCCTTTAAGCTTTATGCCTTGCTCGGCATAAAGCCAGGCCAAATCATTGTAGGGATCTATAAATTCGGGTCTGTGTTTTATGCTTTCCACAAGAAGCCTCTCCTTGGCGGCAGCATCCAACGAGGAGCGGGCGAGTTGATACTTTAAGTAAGAGGGGTTGGATCCCAACAAAATGGAAATGGAGAAAATGACCACACCCGTATTGTAGGCATAGTGAGCGATAATGCTGGGGATCGTGGAACGGTTTAAAACCCGAAGCAAGGTTAACACGAATCCCAAAACCGTTACAACCAGGATCGCCGCCCAATCGCCCCAATACTGGCCGACATGGAGGAAAGAAAACGTTAAGGCAATAAAGTAAATCGCGAACCGTGTTCCCTTGAATTGCTGAATGACATAAAAAAAATAGCCTCTAAAAATGATTTCTTCCAATAAAGGAGCGATCCCCAAGGCCAGCACAAGAAAGAAAATCACGATCCCTGAGGAATCCATCTTGCCCAGCATCTCATTAAACGGTGTTTTGGGAATGACCGGACGCGTCATCATCATAAAAGAAGAGATCATCGCCAAAATCAACCCTATGAAGATAGGGGAAGCGATGAGCTTCAAAGGAGATCGTCCGGTGGCGCTCAGGGCCACGGTTTGCCTAAACCCGGGATAAGGATCTTCCATCGTGACCCTCTTAATCATCGCCACCATCAATCCGGAAGAAAAAAGCGCTGTCAGGAGAATCTCAAGCAACGCCGGGCTTCTGGGAACTAAAATCCAGTGACCGGCCTTAAGGATTAAAGTGAAAATCAAAACCAGGAAAATCCATTCAAAGATAATGCCTGTGGCCTGGGATACCATCCTAAGGCTCGGATCCAAGGCCGCCTGAAAAAACGGATACTGACCTTCTTGGCGGGCCATTTCAAATTTTCTCCGTCGAGAAAGATACCCCCCCCCACCCCACCCATAAAGACCAGTTGGGCAAGGAGGGAGCCCCAAAACTCCTGCCCCACGGATTCCAGGGAAGATCTCTGAGAGGAAAGCAAAAGACCCGCTAAGGCAAAAAGGCCAATCCATTTCCATCGCGAGGTTCCCCACACCACTTCAAAAAGCGGCTCATTGATTTTCCGTAAGATATTGGTGTCGAAATAAGCCAGAAAAACCAAAGCCCCCAAAACGATAAAAAAGTCCATGACGGTTTCCTTCCTCTTGGCTCCTCTAACTTAGTGTCCACTGAAAAAGTCTCTTGCGGCGGTAGTTCCCACTGAATACTTTTTCAGTGGGAACTAACTTAATCTCATCAACCTTGCCATAAAAAAACCTTCCATCTGGTCATCCGGCAACACTCGAAGGCCATGGCGGATCTCAGGATGAAAAGGCCTATCCTGCCATTGCGTTAAGACAGGATACGTCGAGATCCCTTTTAGGGAAATCGGCAAAGGCCTAAAGCGGCCTTCGGTTTTACGCAGAAACCAATCGACCACCGCCTCGTTCTCTTCCGGCGCAAAACTACATGTTGAATAAACTAAAATCCCGTTGGCTTTCAATAATCGGCTCGCATTGAGAAGGAGACCCTTTTGCTTTCGGGCCATTTCCCTGATTTTTCGAAGACTCCAATACGCGTATGTCTTCGGTTCATCGATTCGAAAGCGACCCTCACAGCTACAGGGGGCATCCACGAGAATTTTATCAAAAGGCCTTTCGGTTGGCGGGACTCGAAGGCGCCGGCCATCCATCCGTTTAAAGCGGACGATCTTGGCTCCGGATTGGGATACAATGGATCTCAATTTGTAATAGCGATCGCGGATGGGCTCTACCGCCAAAAGGGAGCCTTGGTTTTGCATAAGACAGACCATCTGCGTGGTTTTGCTTCCCGGGGCAGCGCACAGATCCAGAACACGCTCGCCCGGCTGGGGATTGAGGACCAAAGCCGGCAGCATGCTGGACAATCCCTGAAGATAAAGATAGCCTTGGGAGATGAAGCTCCCTAGACTTACGTCCGTGGTATGAAGGCGTAGGCGGATCAAATCGGTTTTCCTTAAGTCCTGAGAGGCCCCATCATTCAGTATCAAGGCGTCTTTGTACCAGACGACCGGCTCAAAGGCGATGTTTTCTTGAACAAGCATTTCCAACACAGGATTGGATTGACTCTTAAGAGTGTTCAGGCGAACACTGAGAGGCCGTCTTAAGGAAAAACTTTGCAGCACCGCTTCCAGATGGTCCTCAGGGATCACGGTCTTTAGACGTTCTAGAAATAATGGGGGTAGGGATTTCATGCAAAATTTTGCAATCTCTTTCAACAAACATTGTATCGCCAAATCATTTTATAAACAAGAGCCCCCCGCCACCCCCTTCTTGCATTCTGCAAGAATGCAGGGGGGGGCGGGGGGCTCTTAGTCGATCAAACGCTTAAAACCAAAAATCTTAACCTTTCAGCTTACCTTTCATTTAATACTTGAAGGGGCGGTCGTGTCCCCCGATTGTGCACCCACCAAAAGCTCCTTGTGCTCTCCTTTCATCCTTATTCTTCTGCAGCCACCGGGACCCGGTTGTCGTTGGCATCGTAGGTATAGCGCTCCTTGCCGTCGACTTTATGAATGCGGACATCCACGACACTCAAATTGCCGTCCTTTTGTTCGACATCCAAATCTAGATCCAGAAGCTCTCCTGAAACCGTATCCCGAAAATCGGCACAAGAATAATAATACTCGCCGGTTTTCCCCACCCGATCGTGGATCCTTTCCAGCGTTAATTTCCGGGTCTCGCCTGTTTCCGGATCTTCGATATCAAAGGTCCCGGTTTCCTGGGATTCCTCTTCAATGTACTTTTTCATAGCAGCATGGATATCATCAGCAGATGGTGTCTTGACTTCCGCGGTCCCGCCGGGTTCCTGGGTTTCGGTTCCGCCATGCTCTTTCATACCGCCATCGGTTTCTTTCATCGAATCCCCACCGTGTTCTTTCACTTCCGTACCACCATGCTCTGCCGCAAAACTCATCGGCCTTGCCCAGAGCGCCAAGGCACCAATAAACATCATAACTGTCAATTTCTTCACTTTAAGCCTCCTTTTTATTTCTTCATGATTGACATCTCGTATCATAATTGCACTCTTTGGCAAATCGGAATTTTAAGATTCTTTCACCCCCTCTCATAGCATCCTAAGACTTAATGGATTATTAGGTAATCTGAGAAATTGGTAGAAATTTTACCCTGAAAATAAACAAGAATCAACCAATTTCTTTAACCGATCATAATGGGAGCCTTGCCAATAGACTTTTTCGCAAGCCCGACACAGATAGAATTGACGAAAGTATGTTCTCGTATCGGCGGCCAAAAGATGAATAATTCTCTTTTTGGCGACCTTGACAATCCTGCCGTTACATTCCAGACATCGTTGGAAGGGCCTAACTTTTAGCTCAAGATCAAACCTCTTTAAAACTTCCTTAATTTGTCTTTGCGGATCTGCCGAATGAAGCCAATAACCGTGCGTCAGGCGTTTATTCTTCAATAATCCGATATCGCGGGTCAGGACAATGCGCTTTTCTCGGAGGGCAATCTGAAGGATCTCGGAGTCCGGGAAAACCTTTTTGTAAACCGAATCGAACCCCAAAAGTCTAAGATGCCGGGCGAGTTTCCCTAAGTGACTGTCCACAACAAATCTTGCGCGCGAAGGGATGGAGGGGGATAGATGTTTTATTTTACGACAATCCGACAGAGTAAAACCGGATAAACCGAAGAATTTATACCCATAAGGATAGGCCTCGAGATGATCACCCTCTTTAAGCTGATAGAAAAAATCCACGGGTCTGCCATTGATGAGAAGGCCATCGATCTCAGTGTGGGGCACGCCAACGGCCTCGATCGTGTCTTTAACGCTAGGATGACCTTTGATCTGATAGGAAAAGACTCTATATTTGCGGGAGGGAGGCAGAAAAATATTCAACGATCCCCAAACGCGAATTTTGATAACATATTCATCGGGTGGATTTTGTTTCATGATCTGCCAAAGAGTGCCCCAAATCTTGGTCCAATAGACGAGACACCAACGCCCGTTCCTCATAAAGCCACGGGGCCTGAGGGGCAAGCCTTATGGCCTGGTTGTAATCCGCCAAGGCCCTTTCCCAGTCTTTAAGTTGAACATACACGCGGGCCCTTTCCCCATAGGCGTTGGGAAAACGACCATTGAGTTCGATCGAACGGCTCAAATCCTCCAAGGCCATGGACCATTCCCCCGCCGCGCTGTAGGCCAAGGCCCTGTTAAAATAGGCCTTATAAAGCGTGGGATCTTTCTGGATAATCGCCGTGTAGTCGTTGACAGCCAAATCATACTGCCCCATCTTTTTATAAATCAGCCCTCTCAAATTATAGCAACGGATACAATCGGGGTCGATACGGATGGCGTCATTGAGATTTTGAATCGCTAACGGATATTTTCCCAGATGACGGTACGCCAGGGCGTTATTGTAATAGGGCTTAACATAACTCGGTTGCAACTTGAGGGCGCGGTTAAAATCGGCAATGGCCGGCTCGTAACGTCCTTCTGCGAGATAGGCCACACCCCGGTAGTTATATGCGGAGGGGATATTGTCCCTCTTTTCAATCAGCCAGTCCCAAAAATATATGTTGTTCGCCCACAGCCGGCTCTGGCCGTAGGTCTTCACTCCTAAGGCCAAGAGCACAAGCCCCAGACCTCCATAAACGAAGGCCCGAGTGATTTTGGGGGCCTGTGTCGTCTTCAACTTGTTTAAAATCTTCTCAAAGCCCCAACCTGCCAGCAAGCAAAATCCTAAACTCGGCAAATACATAAAACGATCCGCCACCACATGATTGTCTTTGAGATCGTCAAAGCGCAGTAAAAAGAAAATCGAGGCAAAATAAAAAAGCCCGGCAAAGACCAACCAGCGGCTGCATCTCTGCCGAAGAAGAAGGGCCCAAAAGAGACAAAAAACTCCTACTGCAATCAGGTATTCCGGTTGAGCCAGACTCACCGGTTTAGGCAAGGCGTAAAAAGGACTCAAATCTAAGGGAAGAAAAAACTTCTGGATGTAAAAAGAAAACGTCCAGATCCAGATCAATATGGCCTCCCCAGGATTCGTTCCCGGGATCCTTGCATGGAGCGAGTAGGTGATCCCGGTGATGGAGACAATCACCAGAAAGAACGGGGCCTTCTCTTTGATGGTATCGCGGAGGGTATTGCGGTTCAAGGGTCGTTGCCAAAACCAGTCACACAAGAATAAGATTAAAGGAAGGCTTAAGGCCATGGGTTTGGCGAGGATACTCAAGAGGCCGTAAAAAAGGCTTAAGGCCCAATCGCCCCAGCGATTCAGCTGAACATAAAGGCTGTATTGGATCAAAGACAGCATATAAAAAAAGGCATAAAGGACGTCTTTTCGCTCCGTGATCCAGGCCACGGACTCGACATGCATCGGATGGATTCCAAAAAGAAGGCTCGCCAGCCCCGCTCCTTTTGGCGACAGCCCTAAGCGGATGGCAAAAATAAAAATAAGGCCCACCACACCCAAATGCAACAAAAGGTTATCCAGATGATAGACAAAGGCGCTGTATCCAAAAAACTGATACTCCAGCGTGAAGGACAGGATCGTCAGGGGGATATACGTGTCATTGACCGTGCTGGTGAAGATTCGCCTGAGGCGGGCGAGATCTAAGCGCCCAACAGCGTTGTTTTCCAAGATATGCGTGTCGTCGTCCCAATTGAGAAAAGAACCACGCAACGATGGCAAGAAGGCGATAAAAACGAGGGAAAGAATGACGGGAAAATAGATTGCAGGCCCTTTGCCTCCGCCATGATTCATGGCGGAGGCAAAGGGCCGGGTTGTCGCTGTCATCTATCGTCCTATGCCTCAGTGGGAATTATCGATAATTGAATCTTATCCAGACCGCGGATGACGGTCAGCACAACAGAGCTTCCTAATCCCTCGTCAGATAAATTTTTGTGATGCTGACTCGGGATTAGTGCCGAGTCAGTCTTGTTAAAACTTTTCTGACGAGGCACTACCGGCCATTCGGATAGAAAGCGATGAAGATCATCCACACTTTTTACCGGAGATCCGTTGATGGCCACAACACAATCGCCTTCGCTAAGCCCGGCCTGATGGGCCGGGCCACCGAGGGCAAGCTCGACAACCTCCACGGCATATTCCTGGGCAAGATTAAAGAAGTTGACGAAATACCGATCCAAGGCGCGTCTGTGCCCCACAATTCCCAGGTAAGACCGACGGACCCGGCCATGAGTCAATATCTGTGAGAGCACCCACTTGGCGGTGTTGGCGGGAATCGAAAAGCTCATCCCCTGGGCCATGGCGATAATAGCCATGTTGATTCCTACAACGCGGCCTTGGGAATCCACCAAAGGCCCGCCGGAATTTCCCGGATTCAAAGGGGCCGTATGCTGGATGATATTTTCAATCAACCGTCCCTCCATGCTTCGCCAGTTGCGACCCACGGCACTGATGACGCCGGTGGAGACCGTGGATTGAAATCCAAAAGGGTTGCCGATCGCGATCACCAGCTGGCCAGGCCGCAAAGAATCCGAATCTCCGATGACTGCAAAGGGAAGATTGGGACCATGCACACGGATCAACGCCAAATCCGTGGCCGGATCGTCGCCTACGGCGGTGGCCTCGAAGCTCTGTCCATCGCTTAAGCTAACCTGAAGGCGGGTGGCATTGTGCACCACATGACTGTTGGTCAAGATATAACCATCGGGAGCAATAATCACTCCTGATCCCGCGGCCCCGCTTTCCATGCCACTTTGTCTCAACCTCCAGCCCACATTGATGCTCACCACCGCCGGCCCCACGTGATCTACGACTTTAATCACGGCCTGCGAATAGGCATCCAACAGTTGGAGATCAGAGGGAGGCGCTGTTTGAGGAGAATGGTTTTGGGTCCCTTCCTTTATATCACTATTCATGGTTGATCCTTTCTTGGTTTTATTCCACTTCGCCCCGGCTGCTTTCTTGCAAAAGCAAGAAGCGGGGGCGAAGGAGAATAAATGCCTATCTTTTCTTTTTAGGAATATATCATAGAGGAATTTACAGAAAAAAACAAGGGGGGCTGGCCCTGCACCATCACGGTGCAGGGCCAGCCCCCCTTGCAAATCGACACAAGGCAATCTCCGCTGATCTTAAAAGCGCATGGTCAATCCCCCAGTGAGAGCAGTTTCCGTCACCAAATGGCCTTCGACGTTAAGGACAACGTCCTTACTGGCAGGAATATCCAAACCAGCGAAAGGTCCAATGACATGCTCACTGTTTTGCTGAGGGAATTTCCCCGTGTCGTCTATATCCACATCATTGTACTTGACTCCCACATAGGGCTCTACCCCACCCATTTTCTGGGAGATGCCCAGCGCCGTCTGCCAATCCTGATAGGTCACCTCTTCCATACGGACAGAAGAACCATTCAAAACGGCCTGATCCACGTCCGGCTGACTGCGGCGGTATTTGGCATCGTAACCTAGGGCTGTGCCCTGGTCATTCTGCCAGAGCCTGCCTTTCATCCCACCTCCATAGCCAAGCCCGAACTCTGTCCGGTAATAAGAGTCGCCATCTTGGGTGACCCTGAACTTTGTTCCTCCTACCAATCCGTATACCTTCATCGGATTGTCAAAAACATACGAAATTTTGGCATAGTGATCTTGAGCCCTCTCCAACTCGTCATTGCCTCGATCGAGATCCCGGTCAAAAACATATCCGCCCTCATAGCCGGGATAGAGGCCTTGCGATCCCCCGCTCAATTTCGTCGGATTGCCCACGGGCGCCGCGTAAAGAACCGCCGAATAGCTCAGGAATAAAACGGCTGCTAACCATAGATATTTTCTCATTGGTCCTCCTTCCTTTTGCCTTTCGTTTTAGCCCTTCCCAAAATTTATTGGGATTGGGGTGTTGGGGTAAACCCCGTAAAGAGGTAAAAGAGGAGAAGCGTTTTTAGCTCCCCAGATTTCTGGGCTGAGATCTCTGCTGTTGCTGTTGTTGGGCCCCAGGCTGCTGTGCTCCAGCCTCGAGCTTAGCAATCGAGGTGGCGATCTTTTTATCGCCTTCCTCTTTATACTGGACTCTTACCTGGTCACCGCGCTTGAGGGTCTCCAGCGAGGCAATCTCTTCCAGCTTGGTCTGAGGATTAACTTCCAGGGTGACGTCCTGGTTTCGTTGGCCCTCTCTGGCCATGCTCGTAGAGATGGTGATCATGTTGGTTCGGACGTTTTTAACAGCGCCCTCCAGGGACTTCTGGAATCCCTGTTCCGCATCCCGCGCTGCCAGGGCATGGGTAACCGGTAAAAGAACGAATGCTGCGACGAGGGTGAAAAACAATGTCTTTCTCATCTTGGACCTCCTTTCTTGACCTAAAGACCTGACTTGCTTTTGTCCTTGCTCCTCCTCTTTTACCGCTTTTATTTTACGAATCTAACTTGAGTTTGGCAAAATTTTCACGGTACGAGTTTAAATTTTACAATTGATTG
>CAZUJQ010000016.1:0-30333 GCA_964620805.1 uncultured Planctomycetales bacterium
CGGTCTTCCTGACGATCTCCTTGATGATCCCCACCGCCCATTCCCGCACGTCATTCAACAGCCCAATGTCGTTCGGATATTTGATCTTCTCCGGCATCACCGTCGCATCTACCAGCATCCCCTTGCCTCGAATAATCTTCTTCTTAATGAGCACCTGATATGTCTTTCTCTCCAGCTCCTTCGTGAATTCAACCCCAAGCTTATGCCGTATCTTCGTCAACGAACTCGCGTCCAGCTTCTTCCCCGTCTCAAAGTGTTCCATCCCGCAGAACGCCTGTCAATACACATTCTCCTGCAGTTCCAACACAACTTCCACGTCGCTGCGATTCGTCATGTGTTTCAGTAAAAATAACCCGATCACCAGGCGACCGTCCAGCCCAGGGCGTCCGCCCTCCGAAAAATAACCCGCGTACTCCCGCTCCAGTTCTCCCCACGGAATCATCCCCTTGATCTTCAGCCACCGATCGCCTTCCGCCAACTGCCCCCCAAACGGCATCAACTCCTTGAACAGGTAATCTTCACTCCGGTCTTTCGCTCGATACATGGCTTCTCCTTTCTTTCAAAAGTGCAAGCTTTTTAAGGCTTTTTTCCTCTTTCCCCTGCACTTTTCTTATCTCCTTGCCATGTATTTTATCCCACTTATCGTCGAGAGGATATCCCTATTTCACTTTTTTCAGCAGACCCTAAATAAAGGCACCGGTAATAACGATTCGTTTATTCAACTTGACATAACCTATTTATCTTATATACTTGTGTTGCGGGCGTTGACTGGGTCGATGGCTCGCATTTTTATTTTGTGGGCTTGAATTCCCACACACTAAAATAATTTGGTTCATCCTTCGTAATATTCTTTGCCAAGCTTTCCACCTTTAGTTTACCTTTAAGAAAATCGCACACCTTAACTTTAAAAACATCGAATTTCTTTCCTTGCTCTCTCGCCCTTCTAAAATCCAGGACAACACACCCTACCATAACATCGACAAGCTGAATAAAAAGTGACGCGTGTGATTCTAAAACCGTTGCGTTATAAACGGTCGACAAAGTTTTTATTTCGGGTTCATAATACTTGTTACTTGCCTTTGGCTTCCCCAGAAAATCCGCAATAACACAAATCCGATCCTCGCTATTCATGTTGTTTTTAATCAACATTTTCGAGTAGCCAATATACGCATCCCATGTATTGGGGAATATTTCCTCAATTTTCACTCCCGGATTAGCCTTATCAATCACTAAGCTGCAGAACTGAAGCTTAGTAAATTTAAAATACAGGTTTATGAGCTCATAATAAAACTCGTGCGATCCTTTGGTAATGCTTGAAAACTTAAACTCAAAGGATCCTTTCTTACTTGGCAGGCCCTTTAATTGCCGATCATGGTCGAGTTTGGATTCTGCTCTATTCTTGAGAAAACGCAATTCTTCATACAAGGCAGAGGTATCTTCGCACTTCAATAACCCAATCGCAAAGAACCTTTGATCAGGATCATTGTGAAGAACTCCCGTTTCATCTATAAAGCCGAAATAATTTATCATAATCAGCCGTGAAGTTTGACTGAGCGTCACGCTAAGCGCGCCCAGAGGGAATCGAACCCCCAACACTCAGCTCCGAAGGCTGATGCTCTATCCAGTTGAGCTATGGGCGCAAAAATTATCGGAGTCCGCAAAACCTCTGGATAAATGGCTTTAATGAACCTCCCCGTAGCAAGCTACGGAGTATCTCAGTGGAAGTTCTGGATGGTTCATTCTTCGAAGCCGAATACCCAATCCTACTTCGCCAAAGTGCTTGCGTCCCGCTAAAGGTGGGACTTCGCCTTTGGCTTCTTAGGGTTCTACTTTCGCCTTCATCCCCGCCGCAAGCGGCGGGGTATTCGGCGAAGTAGAATAAACAAGGCCCTGGCACTTCTTCCCTTCCTTATTCCATAAAGGCTAGGATAACCATAACACCAACTCCTGCCATAATAAATCCCAACTGCTTCACGGACGTTGATAAACGCCCGTCCTCACCATGATGGAGTTCCGGAATGAGATCTGATCCGGCAATATAAAGAAATCCTCCCGCGGTGATAGGAAGGCAATAAGCTGTAAAATCTACCACATGCGGCCCAATCATAAGGGCGGTGATCGCTCCCGCAAAAGCCGTTAACGCTGAAAAAAAATTGAGCATCAAGGCTTTTTGAACGCTTAAACCTTTATGAATCAAAATGCCTAAATCACCGATTTCCTGGGGGATCTCATGAAATAGGACGGCCAGTGTCGTGGCCATGCCAATGGGAATACTTGTCAAGAATCCAACAGCGATAATAATACCATCCATAAAATTGTGAACGGCATCTCCCACCATATTGAGGGTAGCCACCGGGTGGATATGGTCATCAGATGTTGGAATGTGACAATGCTGCCAACGTAAAAATTTCTCTAAGGAAAAGAACAAAAGAAGCCCCCCCATAATGAAAAGCGATGTCAGGGGGCCTGACCCTAACTGTTCAAAGGATTCTGGGATAAGATGGATCAGGGCATCACCAAAAAGACCGCCAACGGCAAAACTCACCAAAGCTAGAATGAGTGTTTTTAATCGTTTGGTTTTTACAGACAACGTAAAAAATCCAATCAAAGAGACCAGGCTCACGATCGTGACACTCACGAATGTATACACCCAGACCGTCATAGGATGACGCGTCCCCTTTCAAATTTCAAACTCTCCCACGCCTGCGAATTCAAGGTTGCTTTTTTTCCCAACGAAATCATTGCGTTGACTGGAAAATCCGGTAGAATGCTTTTAAAAGAATCTGGCAAAAGGAGGTTTAAGTATGAGATTCAGCGATTTCATGGCCAAGGTGCGGGAGTTAGACAACCGCTCGGCAAAATGGATCATGCGTCACTTTTATATCCTCTTTTTTGAAATCTTTCTCGTTTTGATTTTCCTGGGCCTTTTCATTAACACAATTCAGGTCATCAACATTTCCGATAGCGTCTCTCCCTACGATATATCGGAGCGCCTCCTTTTGTCGCAGTCGGTCAATACCCTGATTATCGTCCTCCTTTTGCTGTTAAATTCTTTTTGGATGCTTTACATTTTTAACAGCATGATTCGTTTCCGTTCCCTCTTAAAAGAGATCAATTACAATCTTCGGAAACGACAGGGAATGCCAAGCTAAAAATATTCTTGATACAACTCTTGCAGCCGGCCCGACAGGTTTCTCCACCAACCTTGCGGGTTTGAGGACATCAAATCGTAGGAAAAATCCCGTTGAGAGCCTAGTAAGGCTAATCCTACCGCAGCACTAAAGATTGCCGAGTTATTTAAAACAGAATTCTGGATATGGATCTGGCCCATACTCACTGGCAAATTGACCTTCCTTTCAATCATCTCCAATAAACCAGGAAGGAGCGACCCGCCTCCGATCATCCGGCAGCCCGCCTTCAATTGATGATAAAACGAGCCCCGGATTGCTTTTTCAATCCTTAAGACCAGTTCGGTTATAACCGGCTCAATGGACTGTCCCAGGGTTCCTCTTTTTAGGGAGAGATAGCCGTCTTCTTTTTTTACCAAAAGATCCTCATTTTTTTGCTCATCAGCGCTTCCCCCTACCCCGTAAGACTTTTTCATGTCCTCGGCAACGTCGAAAGTGACACCGATATCCTGGACGATACGGGATGTCACATATTCTCCCGTTAAAGGAATTTTACATAGAAGCCGCAAAACGCCTCCTGTGAAAATTAAAACTTCACTGGCACTGGCCCCCATATTGATCAAAACGCAGCCATCGGTCTTCATCTTAGCCGTGAGGGAGGCTTCGGTGGCTGCGTACGTGTTCCAAAAAATATTTTCCACCTCATAACCCACCTGATTCACGGCCTTCATGAGATTGGTGAGATGAGTCGTGTGCGCCACGATCAGGGACAAATCGACTTCCAGTTTTCTTCCATATAAGCCCAGAGGATTGGAGGCCCGATTGACCCCATCGATCTCAAATTGTTGGGGAAATTCATGAAGGGCTTCTTCATCGACCTTTAAACCTAAAAGCCGGGCCTGGGCCATGGCCTTCTTGGCATCATGACGAGTAATCACCTTGCTTCCTTTCTCCAAAAGGGGAATGACGGCCCGGGCCTGCCGGTCGCAAACGAGAGAGCCCCCTATCCCCAGATGAAGCCCTTTTAATTTCACCCCGGCTTTTTTCGTCAAAGAAGTCATTGCGGATTGGATACAATCGGCAAAATCCGAAAGATTGCTAATCGAGGAATTCTGAAATCCGCGGGTGAGAGATTCCTCAACGGCCAAGAGTTCGTGGCCTTGGGAATTTTGCATCTTGACGATACCACCTTTAAGGGTGGCGGCCCCGATATCAAGACCGCAAAAAATTTTTTCGCCCAAGAATTTTCTAAACATGGAGTTTCATCAGGTTCGTGTTTTCTATTTTTCGACCGGTTTCCTGCCTATAATGGGTTCCCGGAATCTTAAGTCGATATAATGGACATCTTCCAGTTTTAACTTGGCCTGAGACAACAGGAGACTCAGCATCTGTATTTTTTGTGCGATGTTGTTTTGGTCAACAAGGATTTTCAGCTCGCCTGGGATATGGATATAAACTTCGATTTGGGACAAGCTCTCAACATCGATTCTCAAAATTTGGGTGGCCGACAAATATTTATTTGTTTTAAAAGCCTTTAAGACCTTCAAGGCGCTCTGTAGATCATAGCCTTTCAGAATTTGACCAGGAAAAATAATCTCCCGTCTAGGTTTAAGGCCCGTGATCACAGGAAGGTCCCTCCACGACTGGGATAGGATAATTCCCTCGGGATCCACCGTGTAGTTTTTATGATTGATCTCGATTGTGGCAAAGGGAATTCTTTTCTGCGCACTGACGCGAATCTGAGCCGGGAACCGCCGCGAGAGCTTAAGCTGGGAGATTTCTGGATACTGATTTTGGAGCTGTTTTTGAAGCGCGCTTAAATTGACCTCAAAGATGCTCTTACCCTTTAAGCTGGCTAGCCGACTGGATTTTAAAAACTGTAACGTGGGATCACAGACGATCTCCCGAATCTTAAAGTGCCTTGAAGCTTTCAATTCCCTCATGATGCTCTGATAAAGGACGAGGATCAAAAAGATAACAAAAATGCTTAGAGTAAGATTTCTCAATAAACGAAAGGAAAGAAGCGGTTTTTTATTTTTTTTTCTTGTCATAAGCCATGCCAACCAATCGTAAACACAATTGAGTAAAATCGAATCCTATAGCCCGCGCCGCTTCGGGGAGAAGGCTCATCGGAGTAAAGCCGGGGATGGTATTGACCTCAAGGACATAGGGATTATTGTCTTCATCGATCATAATGTCCACACGAGAAAAATCCTCACAGCCCAAAGCGCCATGCGCCCGGAGAGCGATTCTTTGAACCCTTTGGGAGATCTCCGTGGGGATCCTGGCAGGGACAATGTGCTCTGATCGTCCGGGCTGATACTTGGATTCAAAGTCAAAAAATCTATCGGGATTTTTCGGGCAGATCTCAATAGGAGGCAAGGCTTCGTTGCCTAGAATCCCTACCGTCAGTTCTTTCCCCTTGATATAGCGTTCGACCAAGACCAGAGGACCATATTGAAAGGCCTTATCCAAGGCCGGATCTAAATTCTTTTTTTCAAAGACCGGTGTCACACCGATGCTTGACCCCTCACTGGCGGGTTTGACAACCACGGGGAGATTCAAACGAGGGATAAGCTGTTGGCGGTTGGCTTGATGACCGTTATGGGCGACCCAATAATCGGCCACCGGGATATTTTTCCTTTTAAGCATGGTCTGGGCTTCGATCTTATTGAGGGCCCGCTGGCTGGCCTCTACCCCTGATCCCGCATAGAGGATATTCGCTTTCTGTAGGATCGATTGGATCATGCCGTCCTCTCCCAAACACCCATGAAGCGCAATGAAAGCCACATCCATCGCGACTTCCTGAATTAAAGAAAAGATCTTATCTTCTTCCTTAAAACGGATATCCACGGCCGTGACCCGGCAACCGGCCTCTTTAAGGGCTTTATAAATCGCCCAGCCCGATTTTAAGGAGATTTCCCTCTCTGAGGAATACCCCCCCATGAGAACACCGATGTGGCCGAGAGAACTAGGATTCATTTCTAATATTGAATAATGATGTTTTGATACTAACCTAAATTACAAATTACAAAAAACAAATCACAAACAATACCCAATGTCCAATACACAATGACCATCATCGATGTCTGGAATTTTGGTCATTGGTTATTGTAAATTGTCCTTCGACTTGCTCAGGATGGTTCGAAGGATGGTGAGCGAAGTCGAACCATTTGTGATTTGGAATTTGGTTATTTTGCAATTCCTTCACAAACTCCTCCCCCACCCGGTTGATATCGCCAGCACCCAGAAAGATCACCAGATCCCCCGGCTTTACGAACTTTAAAAGATGACAGCAGATCTCTTCTTTTCGCCGATAAACGGCGCGGATCTTTTTCTTTTTGATCCTATCATAGAGTTCTCGGCTGTTGACGCCGGCCAGGGGTTTCTCACTGGCGGCGTAAATATCCGTTAAAACAACATAGTCGCTCAAGGACAGGCTCTCCACAAATTCATCCATTAAATACTGGGTGCGGGAATACCGATGTGGCTGAAAAACCACAATCACCCGCTTTTGAGAAAAGACCCTGGCGGTTTTGATCGTGGCCGTGATTTCTGTGGGATGGTGGCCGTAATCTTCGATGACGAGAATGTCTTTGATGTTGGCTTGGCATTGAAAACGTCTTTGAACCCCTTCGTATTGGCTGAGGGCCTCTTGGAGGGTAAAAAAGTCAATCCCTAAATGCAAACCCACCGCCACCGCGGCCAGGGCGTTTAAGATGTTATGCTCCCCAGGAACTTTAAGCCGAAGTCTGCCTAAGTTCTTCCCCCGAAGAAGGCAATCGCATGAGGCCTCATACCCGTAAAGCGTTATGTTTTTCGCCGCAAGATCATTGTGGGGTTGTATCCCATAACTCAAAAATTGACCCTTTTCTTCTAAGGCCAGTTGCAGGAGCCTCGGGTCTTCCCCAAAGACAAAGAGACACCCTTTAGGGTTCGTCTGTCTTATAAATAAACGGTAGGCCTCCAAGATATTATCCCAGTTATGATAATAGTCGAGATGCTCAAAATCAATATTGGTGATGACAGAATAATATGGGCGAAAGAATAAAAATGACCCGTCGCTTTCGTCCACTTCCGCCACAAAATATTTTCCAGCGCCAAGCTGGGCATTGTACGAAGGGTCGTTGACGATCCCACCCACCGCGGTTGTGGGTTTAAGTCCGGCCTTCATGAAAACGTGAGAGATCATGGACGTTGTCGTGGTCTTGCCGTGCGCGCCCGCCACGGTGATCGCGGTCTCAGCGTTGGCCAATTCCGCAAGAAGCTCGGCCCGCTTTTTTACAGGAATCTTCTTCCGTTGGGCCTCTTGCAGCTCGGGGTTATCAAAGCCCACCGCTGAAGAATAGATCACACCATCGGGGTTCTCAATGTGCTTAGGATCATGGCCAATCATAATCTGCGCTCCCTGGTTTCTCAATTGCACCGTGAGCTGATTTTCTTTGAGGTCACAACCGCTGACTTGGCATCCTTTAGCCAGCATCAGAGAAGCCAGGGTCCCCATCCCCATGCCGCCAATGCCGATAAAATGGAGGTTGGGCAGAGTCCCTTCTAAGGAAGGGGAAGAAAGCTCGTTCATCATTTTGACAGGTATTGGATCCATGCCTTATTCAAATCCTCTAAATCGTTAAATCGGATATAGGCCTGATGAAGGGCCTCATCAAAAAGTTTCCCGCTTTTCAGCTCCCGGCAAAAATTTGTAAATCGGTATTCCCCAAACTCCGTGATCATATAGTAGACAATGCTGGCAGCCTCGGCATAAAATAACTCAACGAGCTTTTTATCGGAATCTCCGGCAAAGGTGGTAAAACCGATCTCCTTTAGAGGGACAAACTCGCCATGACGCAAGGCCTCCTGGACCGTTTTGTTGGCCCCCCAGCGCTTGGCCTTCTCCTGATACATGGCAACCCCCTCTTCTAACCAAAGAGGAATGGGGGTCGCCTCCCCCACAAATTCCCTGAAGATGATATGGCCTAATTCATGCGGCAATGTGGTATCAAAAAAGCCGTGGGCCGTGGGAAAGGTCCGGATGATGCGGTTCAAAGTCGACGTTGTGCCGTGGGACCAGGAAGGATGTTGGGAGCTGATGTAATGATCTTGATCATTAAAGATATAAATCTTTGCCCTATTGTCCCAACTCCAGCCTTGATAACGGGTGAATCCCAATCTTCTGGCAATATTGTCGTACTCCTCCTCCGCAGACTTGGCCACCTCCTCAACAAAGGTCAGAGGGGCGTCTTGATAATAGATCAGAAAATGGGAATTATGAAATTCTTTCCACGGCTCTTGGCCCCAAGCGAGTCCTGCGTTGAGAAAAATCCCTATTAGAAAGAGTCTGTTCATTTATCTTAAGCCGAGGGGCCTTTTGCAAGAGATATATTGGCGGTCTTGCCCAGGGCAACGATCTCCTGCGCCAGGCGCTGGTCGGCGCCTGGGATCAAGATACTTTTAAGCCTTTGCTCAATTTCTTTGGGGTCGGGCGGCGGGCCTGATAAGAGGTTTCTGACCGCCTCGGCCAATCCTTGCGCTGATAAATCTTTCTCCTCGACCATCTTCGCCAGGCCAGCCCCGCAGAGAAGCTCGGCATTTTCTTTTTGATGCCCCCCGGCAAAAGGATATGGAATCAAAACCGCCGGCAATCGAAACGCGGCTATCTCTAAGACCGTGAGCGCCCCAGCGCGGGAGACCACCATGTCCGCGGCCTGATAGGCTTTTCCCATGTCTTCCAGAAAATCAAAGACCCGGCATCCAATGCCACACTCCGCGTACTGATCTTTAAGAGCCGCATAATCGTTTCTTCCACTGATATGGATGACCTGAAAATCCCGGTCTTCTTTAAGAAAGGGTATGGCTTTCAGGAATTCCAGATTGATTCTGTGGCTTCCCTGGCTTCCCCCCAGAACCAACAGAGTCTCTTTATCTCCTTGAAGGCCAAGCTCTGCTCGCAGGTGTCTTTTCTTTTCCCGCACTTCCCGGGCTTGCGCAGGACAGCCCGTCCTGATTGTTTTGGGGGAATGAAAATACTTGCGGCTTTCCTCAAAGGTGACCGCCACTTTCCCCACCCAGGGAAAAAGGATTCTATTGGCCCGGCCCGGAATCACATTCTGCTCGTGGATCATGGACGGGCGCCCTAGGATCAAGGCGGCGCAGACCACTGGAAACGCTCCATAACCGCCAAACCCACAAACCGCATCCGGACGCACCATCCGCAAAACATGAAACGATTCCACCAACGCCTTGGCCATACAAAAAGAAGATCTCACAAAGCCCGAAACCGACGAAAGAGAAACTCCCTTACTATTAAGATTGAAACAGCAAAATTTTTGTTGTTGAATCTTCGGCAGAGCCTGGCCTAAGGCCCCCACAAAGATCGTCTCGTGCCCCAGGGCTTGAAGCCTTTGAGCCACCTTTAACGCCGGGAAGATGTGCCCGCCGCTCCCGCCCGTTGCCAGTACGATTCTCATAGATCCTGATGTCGTGAGACATTCAATAAAAGACCAACCGCCATCAGATTAAAAATCAACGCCGAGCCCCCGTAACTGATAAAAGGCAACGGCAGACCCTTGGTCGGCAACGCGCCGATACTGACCCCGACATTCACCACCACCTGCAACCCCATCAAAAGTAAAAGTCCCATACTGAGAAAATACCCAAATTCATCGGTTGTCCTTCTGACAATTCTTAATCCCTGCCAGAGGAAAAATATAAATAAAAGAACAACGGTCAAGGTGCCGATAAAACCCAATTCCTCTCCGATAATGGAAAGGATAAAATCCGTGTGAGCCGCCGGGAGATAAAATAATTTCTGGACACTCTTGCCCAATCCCACCCCATAAAGGCCCCCCGAACCCAAGGCGATCTGGGATTGGGAAAGCTGAAAACCCACTCCCAGGCTGTCTTCCCAGGGATCCAAGAAGGCCATAATCCTGGCCATGCGGTAAGGAACTCGGATGATCAAAAAATAGATCACCGGCAAGGAAAGAAGAATAAGGGAAGCCAAATGTCGCAGCCTTGCCCCGGCCACAAACATCAAGATAAAGACCAAAACGCCCAAAAGCACGCAATTGCCCAAATCGGGCTGTTTTAAAATCAAAAGACACACGACCCCCAGAACCAGGATCAGCGGCAAGAAACCCTCTTTAAAGCTTCTGATCTTGTTTTGCTTGCGCGCCAGGAAGTCTGCCACGTAAATAATCAGGATGACCTTGGCCATCTCGGAGGGCTGGAAGCTTAAGGCGCCGATCTGAAACCACCGGCGGGCACCGTTCGCCTCCTTTCCTATCCCCGGGATGAGGACCAAAATCAATAAAAATATGGCAAACAACAAAAGGGGCTTGGAGATCTTTCTTAGCTCATAGTAATCTACGGTCATCACGCCAAGCATGAGAAGAAATCCCAAGAGCAAGAAGGAAAGATGGCGGTGTAAATAATAGGTGCTGTTTCCTAACTCTTGAAGCGCGTAAATCCCGCTGGAGCTGTAAATCATCACGATCCCGATGGAGATCAGGACAAGGAGAATCGCAGCAATGGAAATTCTGACGTCGCGCATATTTTGTAGAGGCTTAAAATCCTAAATCCGAAGCACTAAATCCTATTTGGCCTTAAAGCTCCTCAACAATCTTCTTAAAAACCCGTCCCCTCTCCTCAAAATTCGCAAACATGTCAAAGCTGGCGCACATGGGACTAAAGACAACATAATCTCCCAGCGAGGCCGAGCTTAAAGCGCCCTGGACCGCTTTCTTAAGGGAGTCGCATTCCTCCACCGTGACCACATCGGCAAAGGTTCTTTTGATCTTCTCTCGGGACTCCCCGATGACCAGCATCTTTTTGACCTTGGCTTGGACCAGATCCCGTAGGGGTGAGAAATCGATATTCTTATCGCGGCCTCCACAGATCATAACGACCGAATGGTCGAAGCTCTGGAGGGCCCAGCGGCAGGCCTCGGCTGTCGTGGCCTTGGAGTCATTGATAAAATGAACGCCTTGAAGCGAGCGGACCCATTCCAGCCGGTGTTCGACCCCTTTGAATTCCTTGAAAACAGAAAGCGCGGTCTTCTCTTCCACTCCTAAAATTTTGGCAACCGCCAGCGCCGCCAGATGGTTGGGATTTTGGGTGAGTCCTTTCGCCAAGATATCGGGCGAATTATAAAAAACCACCTTGGCTTTGAGCCGCTCTGCCAGCCAGTGCATTCGCGGATCCTCGCCATTTAAAAGCGCATAATCCTCCGGATTTTGATTGAGAAAGATCCGGGTCTTGGCGTCCCAATACTCGTTGAGATCCCGATGGCGGTCGAGATGATTCTCACTGAAATTCAAGAATACAGCCACATGGGGCCGAAAATCGACGATGGATTCCAGCTGAAAAGAACTGACCTCAAGAACCACCACATCCTTGTCCTGGATATCCAGGACGTGCCCTGAGAAGGCTGTGCCGACATTACCGCACAAAGAAACCCTGTGTCCGGCTTTCTGCAGGATCTGTGCAATCAACGTCACAACGGTGGTCTTCCCGTTGCTTCCCGTGACCGCCACAACAGGCAACGGACAGAACCTCCAGGCCAATTCAATCTCCCCTAAAACAGGAATGCCTTTGACCTTGGCCCACTCAACGGGCAAAGCCCTTAAGGGAACTCCGGGGCTAAGGACAATGAGGTCGCTGGCCTCAATAAACTCGCGATGGTGAGCCCCCCATTCGACTTTGACTTTTTCGGGAGAATGCAATTTCTCTAAATCCTTGCGGATCGAATCATACGATCCGTTATCCGAGATTTTGGCCACTCCCCCCTGACGGCAGACGAGATTGGCCGCAGCGATGCCGCTCCTGCGGGCTCCGATGATGGTGACGGTTTTATTAGTTAAGTTCATACGAATAATGTTGCCCATGTTTCCTATGTTGCCGAGGTTGCAAAGGTTGCCTTTTAAAAGTTGCCTCAAGTTACAAAAGGTTAAAAAAGACGATATGAAGTCAACCTTGTGTAACGTTAAGCAACGTTAAACAGGTCGAGTGAACAAGGCGACATTGGCAACCTCAGGAACTTTGGAAACCTCGGCAACCTCCCAATAATATAATTCTCTCTTTATTATCTCACCTTCAGCGTCGTCAGCGTCAACAACGCCAGGATAATTGCGGTGATCCAAAAGCGCACGATAATTTTCGATTCGTTCCAACCCGAGATCTGCAGGTGATGATGAAGGGGCGACATTTTGAATAGGCGTTTGCCGGTGGTCTTGAAGGAAAAGACCTGCAAAATCACCGAAAGCGCCTCGACCACAAAAATCCCCCCTAATAAAATCAGCAAGAGTTCCTTTTTAATCAAAACCGCCACGACCCCTAGGCTCCCTCCCAGACTTAAGGATCCAACATCACCCATAAAGATCGAGGCGGGGTGACAATTAAACCATAAAAAACCCAAAGAGGCCCCCCCCAAGGCCGCGCAAAAAACGGTTAATTCTCCGGCGTGAACGATATAAGGGATGAAAAGATACTGGCTAAACTGGAAATGCCCGGTCAGATAACTTAAGACACTCAGGGTCATGGCCACAATGAGGACGCAGCCAATGGCCAGCCCGTCCAGGCCGTCCGTCAGGTTCACCGCATTGGAGGTGCTTACGATGATCAGCGCCACCAGGGGAATGTAGAAAACCCCTAAGTCCACAATCGCCGTTTTTAAAAACGGGATGTCCAGTCTCGTAGAAGTTCCTGGAAAAAGATAGATAAAAAGACCGATCAAAATTCCCAGGATACCCTGCCAAAAGAGCTTTGTGGTGCCTTTAAGTCCGCGACGGTCTCTGTGGGCTAATTTGATGTAATCATCCACTCCCCCCAGGACCGCCAGCCACACAGAAGTGAACAATACCGCCACGATAAAAGGATTGCTCAAATCCGCCCACAATAAGACCGCCAAGACGACACCCCCCATAATAAACAGCCCTCCCATCGTTGGGGTTCCCTCCTTCGAATGCTGGAAACGATCCAAATCCGGACAGTCCTTGCGCTTGGCGATTTCCCTGATCTTTCCGGCCTTTAATTTGTTGATAAAAAATGGGCCTAAAGTCACGCAAAAAAGAAAGGTGGTGACCGCGGCCATGGCCGAGCGAAAGGTAATATATCGAAAGATATTTAAGGCAAAAAAAGTGTCGCTGAATTGAGCTAGGTAGTAAAACATGACGTTAAGTCTCTTTTCAAGAATGACCAATAACCAAGAAACAATGACCAAACAAATTACAAATTCCAACATACCATTTCTCAAAAATCATCTCCTGTAATTGGAATTTGAAAATTGGTGATTGTTTGTTATTTGTATCTTGGTTATTGGTCATTTAAAAAAATTCCCTCAAAAACGCCACCGTCTTCTCCATCTGCATGGCTCGAGATCCTTTCACCAAAACCACGTCTTGAGACCCGCAATACCTTTTAAGAGTTTGGTGCAATTCCTCCCTCGTTGAGCAATGATGGGCTTCTAGTGTGGGATTTTCCTTCCTGGCTGTTTGAGCCATGAAACGGGAAAAACGGCCCCACGTAAGAAGGGCATTTACCTTCGAATGAGCCAGCAGCTTGCCGATCGAGGCGTGATGCGCCGGGGCCTTTCGGCCCAATTCCAGCATATCAGCACACACCAAGATCTTTCTTCCCAGCGTATCAAAGCGGCTTAGGGTTTCTATGGCGCTTCGCATCGAAACGGGATTCGCATTGTAGGTGTCATCAATCACCCATAACCCGTTGGTTCTGCGGATCTCTTGGCGTCCTGCGGGAAAAGAAGCCTGGTTGATTTCTTTTTTTATTTGTGCATAGCTGATCTTGAAGTGCCGGCCGCAGGCCACTGCAGCCAAAGCATTATAGATATTATGGGCAGCAGGGGTGTTAAGCGAAAACGAATGCCTGCCATTGAGCTGGAATTCGATCCGGGTGTCTTTGACTGTGATAGAGGAGGCTTGATAATCGGCGCTCTCTTTTATGCCGTACGTTACCATGTTAAATCTTTTTTTAGCCCGCAAAATTTTTCTTAGATAGGGATCATCGGCATTGATCATAACTGTCCCCGAGGCCGGCAGGTGCTTGATGATTTCCGACTTTTCCTTAAAAACGCCATTTAAATCCTTCAAGAATTTAAGGTGGGACTCGCCGATGTTGGTGAGAACCCCTATCGTGGGATGAGCAATATGGGTCAACCACCGGATATCGCCAAAACGATTGCTGCCCAATTCCACAACGGCGAGGTGATGAGAAGAATTCAATTTAAGAAGCGTCGAAGGCACGCCAATGTGATTGTTCTCGGTCGCCATATTTTTCAGAACCTTATACCGGCAAGAAAGAGTCTGGGCAATCAGCTCTTTGGTGGTGGTTTTACCGACACTGCCGGTTACGGCAATCACCGGAATCTTAAAACGGTCCCGATGGAAACGGGCGATTCCCCCTAAGGCCCGGGTTGTATCCTTGACAAAAATCATGGGGGGGCCTTTTTTAAAGAAACGATTCCTTTGGGACACCATGATCAAGGAGGCGTTTTTCTCAATAGCCTCATTCACAAAGTCGTGGCCGTCAAAACGCCTCCCCCGCAGGGCGATAAAAAGCTCCTCGGGCTTGATCGTTCGCGAATCCGTGGAAACGCCTTTAATAAGGAAGGAATAGGAGACAAGAGAGGATCTTATTAAAATGCCTTGCGTTGCTTCTAGGATCTCTTTAAGGCTGAACATGAATTAGGAAAGCTTATTAGAAATCTATTCAATCGGTGTTTGGTTTGAGGCCATAGCAAAGTACTTCCTCACCACCTCCCGGTCATCGAAATGAATGGTCCGATCCTTAAAGATCTGATAATCCTCATGGCCTTTTCCTGCCAGGACCACCACATCCCCTTTCTCGGCCAAAGCCAGGGCTCTGCGGATGGCCTCTTCCCGATTGAGAATCACTTCATAGTTGTCTTTTGAACAGCCCGAGAGGATTTGATCGACAATCGACTGAGGATCCTCGTTCCTGGGATTATCGCTGGTCATAATGCTCCAATCCGCTAGATCGCAGGCGACGACGCCCATTTTAGGGCGTTTGGATGGATCGCGGTTGCCACCGCATCCAAAAACTAAAATGATTCTAGCCGGGCTAATTTTTCTTAAACTGCCCAGGACATTCCTTAAGGCATCTTCCGTATGGGCATAATCCACAAAGACATGAAAATCCTGGCCGCAGCAGATGGACTCCAGACGTCCCGGTACCGATGGCACATATTCTATTCCCTTTTTTATCTCTTTTAAACCGATTCCCTGGGAAAGACAAACTGCCGCTGCTGCCAGAATGTTATAGATATTGTGTTGTCCGATGAGCTTGGTTACGATCGATAGACTTCCCTCGTAAGTCTTAAGCGTAAAAGAGCTGTGAGACAGCTGGTGATCGATGTCAACAGCGGTTACGTCTACGGACCGGGAAAGCCCGTACGTCATACGCCGGGCCTCGGTCATGTTCATCAGTTTCCGGCCAAAGGGATCATCTCCATTAAGGACAGCCACGGCTAAGCGAGATAACCCCAGAAATAATTTCGACTTGGCGGCAAAATAATCTTCCATATCCCGGTGGTAATCGAGATGATCGCCGGTTAAATTGGTAAAAACCCCGGCTCGAAAATCAATCAAATCCACCCGACCTTGGGACAGGGCATGAGAGGAGACTTCCATCGCGCAATACTGAGCCCCGGATTTTTGGAAATCCTTAAGGAGAGCACAATTCTCAACGAGCCCGGGGGTCGTGTTCTTGGAGGAGAGAATCTTTTCACCCAGTCTCGTGTTGATGGTTCCAATCACCGCACAACGAAAGCCAGCCTGGGTCATGATCGACTCTAAAAGGTAAGTGATCGTTGTTTTGCCGTTGGTTCCGGTTATGCCGATGGTTTTCACCCTTTGAGAGGGGTCTCCATAAAAACGGATTAAGATTTTTTTAAGGAAGTCCCGGGGATCGTCCACCCGCAAAATACGCCCCTTAAGCGAATCTGCCAAAGGAGGGGCCTTGTGATCCGTCACAACGACCGAGGCCCCTTTTTTAAGGGCTTCATCGATGAAGTCACGGCCGTCGTGAGTGGTTCCGGAAAGGGCGACAAAAAGACTGTTCTCTTGAGCCTGACGAGAATCGCACGTGATCAGGAGAATGGGCCGTTCGGCCCAAGGGCGGGAAAGATAAGCGGGATATATATCTTTGAGCAGGTCTTGGAGTGTCATGGAACGTTTTTCTCTTGGAATTCTGGAGTGCCTCTTTATTGAGTTGCCAAGGCCCTTGAGATCGTCAAATATTTCAAGGAGTCTTCCACCACCTCGCGAAAAACCGGTGCGGCCACGGTTCCTCCAAAATAACTGGGATGGGGGTCATCCACAACCACAACCACGGCTAATTGAGGATCTTCCACCGGAGCGAAGCCCAGAAAGGTCGCATAAAATTCACTGTGAGAATAAATGCCATCCACGACCTTTTGGGCAGTCCCTGTTTTGCCTGCCACCCTTATGCCAGGGACCTTGGCCATCTTCCCTGTCCCATGCTCCACAGCACCGGCCAGAATGCCTTTAAGCCTTTGAGCGGTTTGAGGACTGATGACCGAGTCAACGACAGAGGGGTGAAACTCTCTAATCATTTCATCGTGATTGTCTTTAATATATTTTACCACAAAAGGTTTCATGTACACTCCCTCATTAGCCACCGCGGCTATGGCACAAACGAGCTGCAAGGCGGTCACGGTCACCTCCTGTCCAATGGGAATCGCACCGATCGACGTTGCAGACCAGCTCGAGGGAGGTTTCAGATGTCCTTCCAACTCTCCGGGAAGGCTAAGCCCCGTGCTTAACCCAAACCGAAACCGCCTAGCGTATTCATAAATCCTTTTGGGTCCCAACATCTGGGCAATCTTGGTCACACCGATGTTGCTGGATTGCTCGAACACCTGACTAAACGTTAAGGTCCCGTGTGGGTGATGATCATGGAGGGTATGATTCCCCACTCTGTATTCGCCATTTTCGCAAAAAAATTTATCGTTTTCCTTCGCCACTTTCTCTTCTAAAGCCCCCGCAGCGGTAACGATTTTAAAAACAGAGCCTGGCTCATAAGAGGAGACGATAGCCCGATTCAACCGGCTTTCGGGAGGGGACTGGGAACCATCGGTGAGGTTATAGGTTGGCCGATTGGCCAAGGCGAGGATCTCTCCGCTTTTGGGAGCCATGACGATAATGGTGGCGGATTTTGCTTTGTGCTTTTCATAAGCCTTCTGAAGGGCGCGTTCCGCAATATATTGAATCGTCTCATCAATGGTTAAAACAAAATCAAATCCGTTTCGGGGGGGGACAAAATTCTTCTCGATCAGAAGCTCGGATTGACGGGCGTCCCTTAAAATCTGCGACCAACCATATTCTCCTTTGAGGTATTGGTCATACCAGAGTTCCAACCCTTCCAGTCCTTGATTATCCATACCGGCAAAGCCGATGAGATGGGCGGCCAACGATTCATTCGGATAATAACGCTTGCTCTCTTTGATAAAATCCAGACCATAGATTCCCAGAGATTTTATTTTCTCTACCAGATCTGCTGATAACTTCCTTTGGATCCACACGAAATACTTTTTGCGGCTCAACCGGTCATCCAGGAATCTGCGGTCTAAATCCAGCAGCTTGGTGAGCTGTTCAATGGCTTCCCTTTTACTGTCTTGGGTCATCATCCGAGGTTTGGCATAGAGAGAATACACGGGGCGATTGAGGGCCAGGGGACGCAGATTGCGATCATAAATGGTCCCGCGTTTCGGCTCTAAATCAATGATATGACTGTGCTGTTTTTCAGCGAGATCCGCCAAATAAGAAGATCGGAAGACTTGGATCAAAATTAGTCTAACCGAAAAAATGAGAAGACAGACAATTAAAAAAAGGAAAATAAGGCTGGCTCGGAAGGGATGCTTTCGCGCTACCACTTCTGACTTTCTTTACCTTTTGATGGGTTTGGCCTCTGCCTGGGATTTTAGAGAAAAGAAGCTAAGAATCCCGCTGGGATTCTTTTCATCCTTTTTCAGGACTATGGCCTTGCTTTGATCTTTAACAGACGGCGGTGTTTCCAGGCGGACAATCTGATCTTTATCGAGAAATTGCATATCGGTTCTGTCACTGAGAAGTTTTCCCCCTAAGTGATTCGCCGATTTTAAAGTCAGGATATGGTAGGTGATCGTGCTGTTGTCATCCGTTATTCTTTGGATCTCTCTTTCTTTTTTTTTGGCTTCGTAGGCAAGATCAAAAATTTGCATCTGGAGGTTGATATAGACTAAGGATAAAAGAGTTATCCTGGTCATTATCTGAAAAAATCGAAATAATTTCATTTGATCCTTTCTGCCACTCGAAAGCGTGCACTGCGTGATCTGGGATTGAGGTTCATCTCCTCCAAGCTCGGTCGAAGAGGTTTTTGGGTCACTAGCTTTAACTTCCCCGTTTTAGCAAAGAAACGGAATTTTTCCTTAACAATCCTATCCTCTAAAGAATGAAACGCAATGACACAGATGCGTCCCCCCCCCTTAAGAAAATCAATGCTTTTTTCAAGAACAATCTCCAAGGCTTCCAGTTCCCGATTGACGGCAATACGAATGGCCTGAAATGTTCTGGTGGCCGGATGGATTCTTTCATTCTGGTAACGAAGAGGAATGGCTTTTAATACGGTCTCACTCAACTGCCTTGTCGATTCAATCGGACCCTTCGAACGCTGATTGACCAAAGTACGGGCGATACGGTTATGCCAACGCTCTTGTCCAAAATTCTTCAATATGGACGATATTTCACGCTCTGAGAGCAAATTGATAATATCGTATGCCGAGATGTAACTTCCCTGATCCATGCGCATATCCAATGGCCCATCCACTTTAAAACTAAAACCACGTTCTGGATTTGCCAACTGGTAACTGGAGATCCCTAAATCAAAAAACATGGCATCCACCTTAAGAACTCCCAGAGAATCTAAGATCTCATCCAGATTTCGATAATCGTCATGAATCAACTGACATTGACCCGCAAATTTTTTGAGCCTCTGTCTAGATATATTCAGGGATTCGCCATCCCGGTCTATCCCAATCAAACGTCCTTGCGGCCCCAGCAGCTTGGCGATAGCCAGCGCATGGCCTCCTGTACCAACGGTTGCATCAACCACCAAGGATTCTGGTTTGATGTTTAAATGCTCGATGAGCTCTTGGGTCATGACGGGAACATGAAGCTCGCCCCCTCCCTCCTTATGGTTGTGAAAGATAGGATCCGCGGGAGCCAACGGAACCAAATTGTTTTTTCCCTGAAGGACAAGCGCCGAAATCCTATCAGCACTTTCTCCTTCCTCCAGGACCATCGTTTTCGTATCATCTTTCATTATTTTTCTCCAAGAATAGCTTGATCTGCCTTAAGCCTTCAAACCCCGGATGCAGGTCCGGGGAGCTTAATTTTTACCCATTTAAAATGTTCTCGGCAATCTGTTCAAAAGAACCGCTAGAGACCCGATAAAACTCCCTCCACGTATCGGCATCCCAGATTTCAATTCGATTGGAAACCCCAATGATCATTGTCTCTCGTTTGATATTGGCGAAATCTTTCAAATATTGGGGAAGGATGAAACGTCCCTGTTTATCGGGAATCGCCTCAACCGCCCCGGCAAAAAGCATACGGTTGAAACTCCTCGACTCTTGTTTCGTGAAAGACATGTTTTTAAATTTTTGTTCTTGGTTTCTCCATTCCTCTTCGCTAAACATAAAAATGCATCGATCCAGGCCACGGGTCACAAAGAATCTTTCAATTCCGTTTTCCTTGGAAATCTCGCGAAAACGCGCCGGCAAAATGAGACGGCCTTTACGATCAATGGAGTGAATATATTCGCCGTAAAACATAGGATCTTTTTATCTCCTACCAACCACTTTCCTCCACTTTCAGCCACTTTTAAACCCCACGCCAGTATAAAGATCCCCCCTTTTTTTGTCAACATATAAATCATCTTATTTTTCTAAAATTTAGCGAACACAAGGTGTGGGGTGAAAATGAGGTTCGATTTCCAAATCTAGGGGTTAAAAGGGTAGGCTGCGCTTTAAGGGTTTGAAGCGGGGGAATGATACCTGAGATATTTTCTTGCCTTTTGCTCGTCCATTTGAATTTGCGCAATCAACTCTCGGGTTGAGTTGAACTGTCTTTCATCGCGCAATTTATCCAGAATCTCGATCATGATGGGTCGACCATAGATATTCCTATGAAAATCCAGAATGTGCACCTCAAAAACAGCCTTTTGATTTTTCTTGGCAAAGGAAGGTCTCACGCCAATATTGGCGATTCCATAATACGTTTCTTTCCCCATTTTGACTTTCACGAAATAAACTCCCTGGGGGACAAAGACCCCTTCCTCTGTGTGGATGTTGGCTGTTGGAAAACCCAGTTTTTCCCCTCGGGACTCCCCCGAAACCACACGTCCACCGAAGGAAATGGGACGACCCAATAATTGGCTGGCTTTTTTAAGTTTGCCTTCAGCAATCAACTTGCGAATAACGGTACTGCTAATTCTTAAACGATCTTTCCTAACGACTTTAATAATGCAGACCTTAAATCCCTGCCGTTGACCCGCGGCTTTTAAAAGCTCAAGCGTACCCTCCCGATTCTGTCCAAATCGAAAATCATCTCCTAGGATGATTTCGTGAGGGTTAATCTTTTTTACAATATACTTCTCAATAAACTCTTCGGCAGATAAACGGGCAAATCTTTTTGTGAAGGGAATGAGAAGGCAGAGATCCACCCCCATCTCTTTTAAGAGTTTAAGCCGATGAGACAAGGAAATTAATAGTGGGCACCACCGCCTCGGGTGTAAAACATGCACCGGGTGAGGCTGGAAAGTCATCACACAACTGGTGCCGTTGGCCCGGTGGGCCTTACGGATCACTTGTTGAATCAAAAACCGGTGCCCGCGGTGTAACCCATCAAAAACACCGATCGTCAAAATTGGTTTTTTTACTTTGACGGTTGTCCCAGAGTCGTATATGACTTTCATTGAGATTCTCTAATTTTACGGCATCCGTGATGGCAAACGGCCCCACCCTAGTTCGCTCGATCTGAGAAATACAGGCACCGCAGCCTAAAAGCCATCCCACATCTTCTGCCAACTGCCGGACATAAGTCCCTTTTGAACATTCCAGATAAAACTTGACATGCGGCAAGACGAAATCGGTCAATGTTAACACATTGATTTTAACCGGACGCGGCTGCCGTTCTACCTGCAGGCCTCGACGGGCTAATTTGTAAAGCCGCTCGCCCTTAAACTTGATCGCTGAGACCATCGGCGGAATCTGCTGGATCTCGCCGGTGAATTTTCGGAAGACCTCTTCCACCCAAGGGCGGGTGATCATTTCACACGGCATTTCTCTCATAATCCGTCCTTGAATATCAGCGGTGGTCGTGGTCACACCCAGAAGTAAGGTGGCCTGATACGCTTTATCAAAGCAAACAAACTTGTTAAACAATTTGGTGGATTTTCCTATCAGGAGAATTAAAACTCCGGTTGCCAAGGGATCGAGGGTGCCGGCATGGCCCACGCGGTGCATCTTAAATTTTTTCCTCACAAATCGGACCACATCATGAGAGGTCATCCCCAACGGCTTATCAACCACAATAACCCCATCTTTCATAAAAGCTTCTCCAATCGAAAGAAGACTTGTTTCTTGGCCTCGGGCAGACTGGCCGCAATCACACAGCCACTCGCCCGGCGATGGCCGCCCCCTTTAAAAAACGATGCGAGCTCTGCGACGTTGACCCGGTCGCCTGGCGCTCTAAAATTCACTCGCGTTTGATCCGGGGTTTCTTGTGTTAAAATCATGACCACTTCCAGATCCTTCAAACTTCTTAAAAGGTTAAAAATTTTATCCCGGACGTCAAATTCCGGTGAAAACCGCTTCGACAATTTCTGGGGCATTTCAATACAGATCACCTTACCTCCCCATAAGCGATCCAAAGAGCTCATCACCTTAAGAAAAAGCCTCAAATCATCAAAGTCCACCCTTTCATAAACCAGGCGATATAACTCACTGGCCGAAAAATCAAACTTCATCAAGTGACTGACCATCTGATGCGTATAAAAGGTCGTTGTATCATATCGAAATGAGCCTGTGTCTGTCATCACCCCTAGATACAGCAAAAGCGCTATATCTCTCGTTAAGGGAAAATTGGCTTTTTTGAATAATCTGAATAAGACCTCCGCGGTCGATGAGGCTTTCGGATCAATACAATTGAGATGGCCAAATAAATCATTGGTCAGGTGATGGTCGATGTTGATAATGAGTCTATCCTTTTTAATCAAGCTTCTGACCTTGTCGATCCGATCTAGATCCCCACAATCCATGATAATAGCGGCCTCATAATCCAACCGGCGTTTAAGGCTGTCCTTAAAGCTTTGAATGAGATGACAACCGGGCATAAAATGAAATCTTTTTGAGAGCTCCTCGGCATTGATCACCGTGATCTTCTTTCCCAGGCTCTTTAAGTAAAGAGCCATAGCCAGCTCAGAGGCTATGGCGTCAAAGTCGGCATGGATGTGCGTGCTTAAAAGAAACGATCGATGGTGACGGATGGCTTTAATGGTCTTCGCCCAATTCACGATGGATCTCCTTGAGGGCGGCCTCAATGCGGGCGCTATACTCTAATGAGGGATCCCGGATAAATTCGATCTCCGGGGTGTAGCGCATCCGCACGCGCTCTCCGATCAATCTGCGGATCAATCCCCGGGCACTCGCTAGCCCAGATTTTGCCCTCTTAACCTGCTCCTCGGTTCCCAGCACGCTATAATACACCCTGGCATGCTGTAAATCCCGGCTGACCACAACCTGAGTGATCGTCACAAATTCTAAGCGGGGATCTTTGAGCTCATGCAAAACGATCTCTCCGATCTCTTCCTTCATTCTCTGATTCACCTTATCCATTCTCCTCATCATGATCTCCTATGCCTTTATTAAAGGGACGAGCTTAAGGGCATGTTTGAGTTCTTCCTGATGGGTTGTGATGAAACCATCAATTTTGGCGTAGAGAAGCGCCTTTAAAATCTTGCCCAACGAGGGGCCTTGAGGAATCCCCAGGGCTTTTAACTCATTGCCGTTAACATTCAACCGCACAGAATCGTACTTCAAAAGAAATCCATCGATCCATTTTGCAACCTGTTGGGAAAAGGCCTTAGCCTTGGTGCGGTCTAAGGCCTTAATTTTAAGAAAAAGGATCGCCTCATAACTCAAAGGTTTTAGAACTTGATAAACCCAACTCGGCTTAACGGATTTATCCCGAAGAGCCCGAATGACCGAAGGAAGCGTACGACAAGAAAGGAGTTTGACGCGATCGTTCTTTTTAAGATTGAACCTTTTTAATACACTGCGCAACTGCTTTTCAGAAAAATCATCCGCCAAAACCATAAAATAAGCCAGCCAATTTTCCAGGGGTTTTTTGTCTAAAAACGTCTTACGAAACCAAACCAAAGTCTCTTCCATTTTTTTCATCAAGCGAACCGTCTTCGTGATGTCCTTTAAAGGGGCCCCTAGAAAATTCAGGCCCCCCAGAGGATATAAACGGTGGATAGACCGCTGTGGCCTTTCTTCTGCTAAAATTTTTTTGAACTCCTCGAAATACCGCTGGGGTTTGACACAATCCTCGACCCCTTCCTTCAAGGCGGATTTGAGGAGATGAAAGGAGTGCCTTTCTATATGAAAGTTGAATCTCTGTTCAAATCGCACAGCCCGGAGAATCCGCGTGGGATCATCCCGGAAGCTCTCATCATGGAGGATCCGGATCTTCTTTTGTCTTAAATCTCGAAGGCCCTTAAAATCGTCGACCAATTCTCCAAACCGGTTGGGATTGATCCGCATCGCCATGGCATTGATCGTAAAATCCCGACGAAAAAGATCTTCATGGATGGAACCGGGCCAAACGACGGGCAAGGCCCCCTTTTGCGGATACGACTCTTTTCTGGCGGTCGCCAAATCCACTCGGTATCCTTGAGGGAGAATCATGGTGGCTGTTCCAAATTGGCTAAACACAATCAAAGACGCGTTATAGTCTTTGGCTATCTCCTGAGCGAAGGCGACCGCGTCCGATTCTATGACCACATCGCAGTCCAGATTCGTCTTTTTTAAAAAAAGGTCCCGGACAAATCCTCCCACCACAAAACTCGAAACTCCCTTTTGATCGGCCTTCTGGCCGATGGTTTTCAAAATTTCCCTAAGGTTTCGGTCCAGACGAGACAGGTGATTTTTCATGTTTTAAGATCTCGGATGATATTCCTTATGGATCCTCTTCAGCCGTTCCCGATCGACATGGGTATAAATCTGAGTGGTAGAAATATCCGAATGACCAAGCATCTCTTGGACCGAGCGCAGATCTGCTCCGTGATCGAGCAGATGGGTGGCAAAGGAGTGTCGAATCGTATGCGGTTTGACCGTCTTCTGAATCCCCGCTTTTCTGGCATAGTCCTTAATGATCTTCCAGACACACTGGCGGCTGAGCCTGCGGCCCAAGCGGCTCAAAAATAAAACGGGGTTAGAATCGGATTTCAAGAATTTCTCTCTCGTCTTAGAATACCTCAGGATAGCCTCGCGGGCCTTCTTGCCAATGGGGATAATCCTCTCTTTGTTGCCTTTGCCGGTGCAACGGATGTAGCCTCCCTCCAAATTGACATTTTCCAATTTCAGATTGACCAATTCCGAGACGCGCATCCCGCTGGCGTACAAGAGCTCCAAGATGGCGTGGTCTCGGATGAGCTGCCGGCGCATCCCCTGGGAAGCCTTGATCATCCCTTCAATCTCACCAGAAGAAAGAACATCGGGAACTCTTTTCCATAATTTGGGCGTTTCGACCAGAGTCGTGGGGTCTTCCTTCGCGAGGCGCTCTCTGACCAGAAAGCGGTGAAACATCTTTATGGCCGCCAAATGCCGGCAGATCGTCTTGGCGGATAAATGCCGGGATTTTTGATGGTACATATAATCGGTAATATGGCGACGCGCCACCTTGTCCACCGATAAAATACCACGGGCTGCGAGAAAAAGAGTATATCCGGTCAAATCCCATCGATACGCTAAAAGGGTGTTATGGGCCAGCCCTCTTTCCACGGAGAGATAATTAATAAACTCTTCGATATACTCTTTCATAACGCCACTTTTTAGGGTGCTATTTCATCCGCCTTCGCTAAAGTGCTTCTGGCTTCGCTAAATGTTGAACGTTTAGCTTCGCCAGACTCGTCATCAAGACCGGTGGAGTTGAACACGAAAGTATTCAACGAAGACGGTTCGCCTTTAGCTTCGGCGGATTCCGCCGCACGGGAAGAAAATCGTTGGGCGGAGGTGCCACGGTCATGGCCGTGGGGCTCCATTTTTGACCAGGGCCTCTTTAATTTTCACAAACCGATACTCCTGGCGAATCTTCTTGCCGATCGACTCCAATTCCAATCTGACGGAAGTTGGGCTTCCCAAAACGGAGGGCTGCCTGAGGCGTCCCTTAAGTTCCTTTAAGCTCTCAATAAACATTTTGAGATTTCGCTGCTGTTGGGGAAGAAGCAATCTCTTCATCTCTTCCAGGTGGGCTATGGCTTTATCGAGATTGTAGACTTGTCGTTTTTGGCTTTCCTGATCGTCTATCGCGGCCAGAAGATCCCCGTACCAAACCTGCCAGAAAGAGTAATGCTCTTTATAGAGGTCCTCTGGAGAATGGACCTTTTCGGGATATTCTATTGGCTCTAAGATCGGCGTAATTTCCGAGTCTTGTTGGCCTTTCTTTTTTTGTCGGATGAATTTCTTCCGTAGAGGCTGGCAGCCGCTTGACCCCAAAGTCACCAGCAGAAATGCACATATCAGCCCTCCTAGGCAGACCCGTCTGCCCATTGAAGAGTATATTGGCGGGCAGGTCTTTCGCATCGTTTGAGCAGGAATTTTCACCTGATCATCTCCTCAAGTTCTTTTTGGTTTAAAATCCTGAGTTTTAAATTTAATGCCCTTTGGTATTTGGATCCGGGGCTGTCGCCCACCACAACAAAATCGGTTTTTAAGCTAACGCTATCCGTGACATCCGCGCCTAATTTCTTGACAAGGTTGCCGGCTTCTTGACGGGTCAATCCCTTGAGCTCTCCCGTAAAGACAAATCTTTTTCCGGCCAATTTTCCTTCCGCTTTGAGTTTGGGCTCCACCATGTTGACCCCGGCCTTTTTAAATTTCTGAATAAGGTTTTGCGTTGAGGACTGGCTGAAAAATTTCTCCAAAGATTCGGCCATTACGTCTCCGACCTCGTGGATCTTTTTAAAATCTTCAGCCCTCCCTTTTATGATGGAATCCAGACTACGGAATCTCTGCGCCAAGACATAAGAGGCCTTCTCACCGATGTTGATGATCCCTAACGCATAGAGAAAGCGAGATAATGGTCTTTTCTTACTCTCTTGAATGGCCGAAACAAGATTCTCCGCCTTTTTGTCAGCAAAAAGTTCCAATCCCAGCAAATCTTCCTTTTTAAGAAAATAGATATCCGCCAGATCCTTCACCAATCTTTTTTCTAATACCTGTTGGGCCGCAGATTCCCCTAACCCCTCGATATCCATGGCACCCCGCGAGGCAAAATGAATGAGTCGCCGTTCCAGCTGCCGGGGACACGACGGATTGATACAGCGGTAGGCCACATCTACGTCTTTAAATTTGTCCACCTTCCCACCGCACTCCGGACAACGCTCAGGGATGCTCAAAGATTTCTGATCTTTGCTGGATTCAACCACTTTCACGATCTTGGGGATCACGTCGCCGGCTCGCTGGAGAAGCACACGATCCCCTTTTTTAACCCCCAGACGCCTGATCTCATCAAAATTGTGTAAAGTCGAACGGGAAATCGTTACCCCGGCACACTCGACCGGTTCGAGTTCCGCCACCGGCGTCAAGACCCCCGTGCGCCCGACCTGGACAATGATATCGTTGATGACGGTTGTCGCCTGTTTGGCCTGGAATTTATAGGCCACGGCCCACCGCGGGCTTTTTAGGGTGGCCCCCAGTTGCTCTTGCTGCGCAAAAGAATTGACTTTGACGACCACCCCGTCCACCTCGTAGGGGATCGTATTTCTTTTTCTCGCAAACTCTTCACAAAAATCCACGACCCCTGGAAAAGTTTTGCAGAGCTTGAAATGCGGATTGACGCTGAAGCCGCGGCGTTGGGCCCACTTTAAAAATTCAAAATGAGTCTTAAATTTTATTCCTTCAATGAACCCTAAGGAATGCACAAAGTATTTGAGCTTTCTTTGCGCTGTGATCCGCGAATCCAGAAGTTTGACAGAACCTCCCGCGGCATTGCGAGGGTTGGCAAATAAAACCTCGTCTCTTTTTTTCTTATCTTCATTAAGGGCCTCGAAATCCTTGATCTCCATATAAACCTCACCCCGAACATCGAAAAGCTCTGGCAAGGCTTCGGAAGAGGTCTTTTTAAGCTGTAAGGGAATATCGGGAATGGTCTTGAGATTGTGAGTGATATCTTCTCCCAGGAGGCCGTCTCCCCGGGTTGCGCCCTGAACAAAGACGCCTTTCTTGTAGGTTAACGCTGCCGAAACCCCGTCGATTTTCAGTTCCACCACATACTCTGGTTTTTCGCTGGCTAACCCTTTCAGGGTTCTTTTATGCCATTCTTCCAGTTCCGCGAAAGAATAGGTATTATCCAGCGAATACATCTTCACTTTGTGCTGGATGGGGCGGCCCATCTCTTGGAGCTTCACTCCGATGCGCTGAGTGGGAGAATCCGGGCTTTTCAAATCGGGGAACCGGTTTTCCAGATCCGTCAGACGTTTGACCAGATCGTCGTACTCTTTATCGGAGATCGTTGGTTGATCGAGTTGGTAGTAGCGGCGACTATGGTCTTCGATTTGTTTTGAGAGTCTCTGGATTTCTTTTTGGGCTTGGCTATCCATGTTAAATCCCCCAAGCCAATCGCCAGGCCAAAAAATCCGGCAATCCGGCCTCCCGGATTCTTCTTTGAGATTCTAAGATATCGTATTCCACCCTTTGAACCGCAATGGTTTTTTCCTCAACGCTGTAAACACAGTACGCGGCCCGGGGATTCCCGTCCCGCGGCTGGCCGATGCTACCGACATTGACAATATATCTTGCCGAAGAAGCCATTTCGATTTTGAAAGAGGCGGCCTCATAAATCTGGGACCCTTCTTCAACATAAATTTTAGGGACATGAGTATGGCCCACAAAACAAACAGGGGTCTCTACGAAAGGGAACATAGAAACGAGCTGATCGAAATTCGTCAGGTATTCAAAACGTTCGGGATAAGGCAGGGTGCTATGCACCATCGCCAAATCTTTGTTTTTAAAAGTGGGGTCGAGATGACTCAAAAAGTCCCTGGCCTCCCTCGAGATATGACGTTGGGTCCACACAAGAGCCTCCCGGGCCAGATCATTAAAGTCATCAAGGTCAATTTTATCCAAGACACCCCACTCATGATTGCCCGCTACGGAAATGGCCTCGATGTTCCCCACCAGGTCAAGGCATTCTTGCGGGTTCGCCCCGTAACCCACAATATCCCCCACACACAAATACTGATCCGGATTCTCCGATTGTAGAGCCCGGAGGACAGCCTTAAGGGCCGGCAGGTTTCCATGGACATCAGCGAAGATCCCATAGCGCATACTCTAAGGCCTCGTGACCTAAATTTTATTGATGGTCACTCGGCATTAGTACCGAGTAACCAGAAATAATAACTTGAGTTTGGCACTTTTTCGGGCTTTTGGGCCGTATTTTCAGGTAGTTCTCGTCGAGAAAGCAATTTTGTGGTATCGAAAACCTGTTTTTGCGATCCGAGAGACTTTTCCGACGACAAATTCGAAAATTTGCCAAACTCAAGTAATAAATCACATCAATAATTTCTGTTACGAGGTACTAAAAAACAATTTGGAACTCTTTAAAACTTTCCTCAACCTCGATCTCTCTCTGGTCTTTGTCTTTAATATAACCCGCAAAATGCTGATCAATCTTTTGAAGAAGCTGTGCAATGGATTCGCGGGACCCTTCCACCAAAAGCTCCACCCGCCCGTCTTGGAGATTGCGGACCCAGCCTTTCAAATTCAGGTCGTTGGCATACCGTTCTACGGTGTAACGAAAGCCAATGCCCTGGACTGTTCCGGAATAAAAAATATGGGTTTGGGTCATATGATTAGTCGGGGAGGAGGGATTTGCCCGCCCCGACATTGTCAATGATCGGGGCGGTGAGATTTGAACTCACGACCTCTTGGTCCCGAACCAAGCGCGCTAGCCAAACTGCGCTACGCCCCGTATATATTATCGTATCGCTCAAATTTATCAATCGGCGGGCCGGGGAACCCTCGACCTCTTGGTCCCGAACCAAGCGCGCTATGCCCAAGCTGCGCTACTCCCCGCTGTCTTTTAAGAAAATTAGTTTAACATTTACTCAAAGGAGCGTCAATGCATTCGGCCATTGATATTTTGGACAATTGTGATATTGAAAATATCGATTGGTAATAGGGGGGGCCTTAAGAGACTTCTTTAATTCCGAAACCGATTTCGGCCTCGGCCACCAGCCGTGAGGCGACGTAGCCTTGCATCTTCAGAAAACCGGCCTTGGGCATCATCTTGATGGTTGTGACTTCAATCAGAAGCTGGTCACCGGGCACAACCGGAGCTATGAATTTGGCGTTTACCTTGGCAAGATAATAAATCAGTTTCTTACCCTGCAGATTCTTACTGTAATAGAAATAGATACAGCCCGCCTGAGCCATGGCTTCAAGGATGAGAACACCAGGCATTACTTTTTCGTCTGGAAAATGACCGATAAAAAACGGCTCGTTGATCGAGACGTTTTTGAGGGCGACCAGTTTCTTGTTGGGCTCCAGAGAAATGACCTTATCCAACAGTAAAAAAGGAAACCGATGGGGAATGATTTCTTTAATCTGGAAGATGTCGAGTTCCATAGTTTCCCTCTTTGTTGGCCACTTAAAGTAGGGACAGCGCCTACTTTCCGGCTAAAGCATCAAAATAAAAGTAGGCGCTGTCCCTACTTTTTCAAAAGTAATCCACCGACGGATTCCCTAAAAGGAATCCTTCAAAGAGCGCCTCAGTATAGCTTAGAAGACCCCAAAAATCAAACTTGAAAAAATCTAACATAAATGTCAAGAGCTTTGGGGGAATTCGGGAGACCATAAACTTCTCAATCCTCCGGCCCAGGCCGTCATAGC
>CAZUJQ010000017.1:0-30169 GCA_964620805.1 uncultured Planctomycetales bacterium
CCACAAGTAAGACAATAACCAACCCGATAAAGACCTGGATTAAAATAAGCGGCATCCCCAGCCAATCGAAAACCATGGTTAAAATGATTCCCAGGATCGTGTCATTCATGAGAATATTGATAACGACCTCAAGTATCGATCTTCCCAAGAATTCTTTGATGGCAAAAACCGTCGCGCCCCATGGTGCTGCCTGCGGATCATGGAAAGCCGCCATCCAAAAGATCGTTATGATCATGGCCATAAAGAACCACTTAAAGACCGTTGCCACCTCAGGAGACAACCACGGTGATATCGGCGCCTGACGATTGCGTTTGATAAAGGCCCGCAGCCCTTGGCTAAACTCATCAAAAGCCGCTTGAATGTCCGACGTCACATCCGGCGAATCAAAGTATGGATTCAGCCTGGCATTCAGGGCCGGGATGCCGGAATTAATTCCCAACTCCTCCATTTCTCTTCTGGCCCTTTCCAATTTTCTTGTGATGATCCATGGAAGGAGCGGCGCAAAGGGCATTAAGATAAAATCAATGATATGGGTTCCCCGATCGATCTTACTCATAAAGAGCCACGGCCAGGGATCCAGATGCTTTCTTAACTCCTGCACGTAATACTGGAGGTGGCTTTCGATCTGATTATGAATCTGGTTATTGGATCCTGAGACCATCTGATAGCGGGTGTAATGAGCCAGACTCAAAAGGAAGTCCTTCAAATAATCCTCATATTGATTTTCACCCGAGAGCTCCATCCATTTACGTACCAAAATAATCAGATCAAACTGCCAGGAATTAAACGCCCCTTCCGGACGGAAATCAGACCGATATAACGGTGACAAATCACCTGGCACCGCATTTTGGTTGGCCACCTTCACAGCGCCGTTAGGCAGCAGATTGACGATGTGGTCGATATACCAGGCATGGCTGTCTTCTCTCTCTTGTGCCGTATATCCCCGACGGCCTATATAGGTGTGCTCTGGATTCTTGCGGCTTCTTAATATTCGTAGCAACCAGAATCTATGCTTCGCTACCTTACCCACCCTAAACCAAAGATGGATCATCAACTGCAACAAAGCCAGGATGAACAAGACTACCCCCACCATGATCAGCGCATACACCCCCATAGAAGATCCGTTATGATCAACAAATCCCAAAACCGGCAATTGATTGATCTCTTGCTCAAGCGCATTATAATCACCCTTCAACTCATCCCATCCGGCGCTGGTAAACAGGCGGCTGGTGGCGCTGATCGAACCCGGGAAGGTCTTACCGTTCTCCTCCGGCAATAGATACAGGTTACGTCCCTGATCCATAATGGCGCTGCCGGGTCTTAGGCCTTTATCCGGATCGATATCGGTTTTATTCATGACCGCCCCCAAGAGGAGATTCTCGCTATTGCGCGGGAAGACACTGATAGCATCTTCTAACACACGCTCTTGAAGAACACGGTCATACTGTAATTCCTTAGACCCTTTAAAGGCATCAATGGTATTATCTGTGCTTATTGTTGCCTGTCCTATCTCCCTGGCAAATCCATACCCTTGCACACCAAAGATGTTGCGTTCATAATCTCTCAAGACATGGCTTAACATCTTCGATACCCGGTCGGCTATCTCATCCTGTCGTCCCTGACTCACTAAATAATGCTTATAAGCCAGAAGCATGTTCATATCGGATTTAAAGGTATACATGGGAGCCGGTTTAAAGATTCCCTGGGCAGCACCATTGGTGCCATTTGAAGGCTGGCTGTTCTGTTGACCCTGAATGTCAAGGGAAGCTTCTTGTGATAACAGCTTCTTTAAAAACTCAGAGAGCAAGGACTCCTTTAACAGCTCAGGCAGCCGGGTCGGATCTTGTTGATAGGTCCTGATAATTTCTTCTTTAATATCGGTAAGCGGCTTTCCTTGCGGTTTTAACTTATCACCGATCACATGCTTCAAGACAACAGGCAAAATACCGGCCAAATTATCCAAAAGACCGCCCTGGGGATTATAAGCCGCTTCAATCTTTTGAATGAGATCCGTCAATGGGGTGTCAATGGTCTTCGCTGGGAGCATATACACCAAATATCCTGAAGGTATCCGGCCTGCATCTAATGGTTTAAAGACATGCTGATAGATATACTGCTCTTGCTGTTTAAACACGTGCGCCACCGTTTCAACAAAATCTTGATGGCTAGGAACGTTAAGCCGAGACAGCAACTGATGCATCCTGGCCAAAATGAGATAAATCTTGGCGTTGGTGCCGGGATTGTAGAAATCATCTTTAATCGCGATATTCTTGTCTCCTCTCAACTGATTGGGCGGCTGTTCGGTAAAGCCGCCTTCCTTAAAGATCTCTTTGATTTCATCAATGGATAAATCAATATCAAATAAATGCTTACTGGATTCTTGTGTCTCTGCCGCTGTACGCCAGGAAATATTCTCCGTGATGGTCTTTAGATTTTCCCGGGCATTATTGGCCGTCTCTTTTGTCCAAGGGATATCCCATAAGGTACGCCCAACACCTACCAAGGCTTCCGGTGCTGACTTAATGCCGCTGATCCCTTTGGCAATCGGATTATTCCTTTTCTTAAGAACCGTATTGATTTCGGGGCTGAACTTAAGAAGCTGATAGAACAACTGCCGGGCAAAGTCATAATATTTGACTTGACCTGTGGCTAAAGCAAGCTCCAGCGCCACATACATACCCTCCGCCTGCACCTCGGAACTCACGACCGTCGCCTCCATTTTTTGGTGTTCCGGATTGTAATAGCTGGGCTTGCCGCTTTCCCGGTTGTAAGAATGAGCCAGCGGTGTTGTGCCATTGCCGGTTAAGCGGATGTAGGTATCCATAATCGCCTCAGCCAATTTCAGACGATCATGTTTGATGAGGAATTTGACGATATCCATCTGAGATAGGGTCCCTACCAGATTTTTATACAATCTCTTCTGCGCTCGCTCCTCGGACAAGATCAAAAGCGGTTTGTCTTCTTGCTTGCGCACTGTAAATTCTTGATTTATCCTGGTGTCGATCACCTTAAGTAGGGATTCTCTGATTGCCTCAATCGCCATACGCCCTGATGGTTTAACGGTCAGGGACTCCTCTCCTTCAAGAATGCGTTCCATCGAAACATCCCCCATTCTCCCTGGGGTGACCGCAACGTTGTTAATCTGGTTTTGGATTTCTTGATACCCCTCTGCAAGCTGGTTAAACGCTGGTTTGGGTTGCCAGCGGCCCCAGCCAAAGAAGCCTTTCTTAAACAAGCCAAGCTCCTTTTCTCTAGCAGAGATCGCTTTGGCCTTCCAGGCCTCGGGGAAGTATCCTAACGCCACCAGAATCGGCAGCAGCACCTTCGGGTCATGGGCAAATTCAGGCAGGCGTTCATTGAGGGCATTATTATTTTTCTTGTCCTTAGCGGAGATCATATATTTCTTAAAGACCTTCAAAATCCTTGCATAATACTGGGCTTGTTCTTCTTCGCCGATGCCATAGGAAGATTCGCCGAATTCACCGATACCAACCGGTACCTTAAGATAAGCGGCAATCCGCATCTGCCGGCCGATGAAATTCTCGAGCTCTTCATCCGACATCCCTCGCTTGGGGTGGCGTTTGGATTCATCAAAGGCCCCTTCACCAAAATTGGGCCATAGGTTCAGCATCAATCCATCAAAGGCCTTCACATAATGCTGCAGATACTTGATTTGCCCGGCATAAAGCTGCCCATGGCCCAGGAAGATGGGCTTGGAGGCATCCTCCTCACGATAAGCCTCGCTTAAAGACGCCATAAAGGCGTAATATTCTTCTGGTTTGAGGTTGATTGTCTCATCAATCCATTTGGCCAGGAACCGGTTGCTGGCCCCGGCCACGTAATACTCGTTTTCACTCCCCAGTTGCATCATGACTTCGTCTTTCAGATCTTTAAAGAACGCGGCCATACGTTTGATGCGCTCGCGGATGTCATATTTATTGGCATCCGTTGGGTTATATAAGAGCGGTTCGCCTTCGTCGTAACGGGCATAAAGACCGGCATAGTCAACCACAACCGTTCTTATTCCGGCATTCTTATACAGCTCTTGAATAAGCCCCTTAACGTTCTTTAACTGTTCTTCATTCAAACCGAAAGGCTCAACTGCAAAAGCGTTTGGCGGCAGATAAATCTTGATCAAATTCTGCTTACGGCTGCGTAGGACGTCGATAATTTCCTTAACCTCACTTAAGGTTGAAGAATAAGTTTGTACCAAATCTTTGATATGGCGCTGGCCTGTATATTGAACGGTGCCGCCCAAGAGTGCCTGCGGTTTTTTCTGGTCATTGATCGTTAACACATACCCGTTGGCCGTCTCTATAATCTTAAATGGGCCGGCCAGCCCTGGTTTCCTGAGAGCGGCGGCCGCTAATCTCTCTTCTTCAGCTTTGGCTCTCTGCTGAGCTAAGGTCTGGGCGATTTGACTGCGCTCTGATGCCTGCATAGCCTTGACCTGAGCTTCGATGGCCCGGCTTTCAGTCCGTTCCGTCTCATGGATAAGGATCTGTTGTATCAAGAAAACGATCTTCGCCGGTGCAAATTTTTCTTTCAAGATTTGATTTATTTCTTCTTCGCTGATATTCCACTTAATCTGACCTTCAGCAGTCCGGTAGGCAACCGGTATAACGCCCTCAGGGGTGATACCCCTTGCCTTTTGTACCGCCGCATTGGGATACTGAGTTCTTAAACGCTGTTCCAAAAGCTGCAGGCTGTAACCCAGGAACATAAATTGCTCGGCGGCCTTTGGATCGCTTCTGGCGAAAGTGGCAGCAGCCTCAAACATCACTCGGGATGTGATGCGGTGACCTTTTGCGTTGCCGAAATAGTCGGTAGCCTCCCTGTCATTAACGGCAGAAAGATGGGTATCCCCGGCACGGGCCTCAGTCGATGGTTTGACAGCCTCTTTGTTGTTTTCTTGTGGCGGTGATTTAGGCGGATTAGGATCGGCAAAGGAAGGCTTATAGTCAGCGTCGGTCTTGTTTCGGCTTGAAATGAACCCATCTTTATCCCGGATAGTATCCACGATCTCTGCGAGCTTTGCTGGACTGCCGTACTCCTCGATGATGGCCCTTTGTTCCTCAGTAAGGATAATTTTTTTCTTAATCTCGTGACCATTGATGAACCATGAAGGCAGTATTGAAGGAACAACCTTTTCTGCTATGGCAGCCACCGCGCTGGCCTGCATATTAGATGTGAATATATTACGTTCAAGATCGTAATAGACGGTAAAGGCATTCTTCTCGCGTCCCATGTAAAGTGTGGCAACCGGTGCTTTATCATCGCCAGTGTCATCGACCTGATCGATTTGAATGCTGAAGGATTGATCCAACGCAAAGGTAATAAGGCTCAACGCCCCGCGGCCGCCGCCCCTTGCGTCCCTCAGGGCAATGGTAACGGCGGAGAAGGCTGATACCTTTTCGTTAGAAAAGACAACAGCGGCCTTATATTCTTTTCCTTTAATAGTGACTGTATGTTCGGTTAAGATGATCTTCGGTTTTTGGCCGTCCCTGGTAAACATGGCTGTTCTCCAATCCCACCGCGAGGGAACATACTCCTCTTGCGCGGCATAGAGAGTTTTCTCCTCGCCGCCATCGCGCGGCACCGAGAGCACATAATTTGTCTTGGGCCCATTGGCATTTTTCTGCGTACGAACCCTTAAACCGTTATATCTTGTTTCGCCAAACTCCAAAGCGCGGGTAGCTTCGACTTTATCTGTTCGGGCAACTCCGGATTCTCGCTGAACGGCAAAACCTAATTCGGATATCCGGGCATTTAAGGCGTCTGAGATGACCTCAATACTCTTAACATTGCGGATGCCTTTTTCTTCCAGCAAAGGAACGGCCACAACCCAAACCTGTTGGTTTAAAAGCGCCCGCTGGGAGGCCAGGATCTTTGACTCGCGGCCGATAGCTAACACGTTTTGGGGTGTCGGGAATTCCAGTTTGGTGACGGAGGATGGATACCAGAACGAAATCTGATCATCCAGATTGATTCCCGGAGGCTGGACCACGGTGACTTTCTTACCTGTGACATCTGTAAAGGCAAGTTCAAATTTATGGCTCGGCAGTAATCCCTGCGTATAGACAAAAAGGTAATCATATTTATGGATATCCTTGGATCCCTTTATGTCCATGAGTGATCTTAGGGCTTGCCATTTGAGAAGTCTTTCGTTCTCGATTGAAATCGACAGCAGATTAACCTCGTGCTTCTCGCGTTTATTCCCTTTAACATTAATGCCGCGTCCCATAAAGTGAGCCATATTATCATCGGCATCCAGCCACAGCTGAGAGGGTTTTGTCGTCTTGGGGATGGATCGGCGCACAATGTCGATGCCAAGAGTATCCTGCAAGTCCTGTTTATTAATCGGGGTGCCGACAGGGAAGGCGTTCCAGACCGCCTGCATCACAAGGTCGACCGCCTTCCTGCGGCCGCGGCCAACTTGACCTATCTGTCTTGCCTCTTCCCAGCCGAAATATTCCTCATCAGGATTGGCATCCGGGAAGAATCCCTGACCGAGACCGCCGCCCGGCTCTTGCTTGCTTGGATTACCGGCGCCTTGATTCTTATTCTTCCAGTATTCATCATGCAAGGCAAAGCCAAAACCGCCTATAAAGAGATTGTCGCTCTCATTCAATTGCTGGACATCCGCGACGTTTCTGGTCAATGGATTATAGACGGTGCTACCGCGATCGATGGAATTCCAGATATCAAAAATGCCGGCCGCGTGGGCATGCTCATCGCTGCGGAAGATATCCATATCAAAACTGTCGGCGCCGAACTCACCGATCATCAGGAGCTTAATCCCCACATTAGCCTGCTTGAGGGTCCTGGCCCACTGGGCTTTCAGGGAGTAGAGACTCGTCCACCGGTAAGCGTTCGTAATCCATATCTTGGCATCGGACAACGCCTTAACCGTCTCAACATCAGGCAGGTCCACCCAGGCCACCCCGTGGAGGAGATGTTCGGCATTCTGCTTCATGTATCGCAAAGCGTCCTGAAGATATCGAATATCCGTCTTGGGATTAAATCTAACGCGCTTGGTTGGTTCGTTATCAAAGATCACCCCGGCAACCGCCGGATGATCTTTAAATTCTTGAATCCACATTTCATACGTCTGGGGTTTTTGGACATCCACTCGTCTTGCCGTCTTTCTTTTGGAATCATCCCATGGGATGCCAACCATCACATAAATCCCGTACTTTGCAAAGGCATCCAGGAGATCTCTTTCTGGAACAACATAGGTTCTAAACCATTTTTTGCCGCTCTCGGCGTATTCCCTGACGGCATCATCACCGCCAACGGATGCCAGATCCAAAACCAAATCTGTATCTTCCTGGCCGACAGCTACGGGAGATAACCCATTACCGCGAACCTGGGTAGGTACGTAGACAGGTTTGCCAGCAGCATCAAATCCGCTAAATATTTTGAAATGAATCCCTCCTTCTATAATAAACCGAGGCGTGCCTGCCGGTAAGGAAGGCAGCGGGGCCAAGGGGGCTTTGGGTAATCCATTGGCAATTAAATCGACTTCTTGCTTGGAGAGTTTTTTATCAGGATTATCGGGATCCGTGAGATACGCCTTCTGACGGGTATTGGGGTGAAGGAACCCGACCTTATACTCCTGCTTGTAGGCCTGGTAATTCATCAATGTCGCCCAAGGCGTTGGGTATCCCACCACCTGGTCAATTTTGTCCCGGTCCTGGGGTTGATTCGCAATCCAGTCCAAAAGCCAGCTTTCGTCTTTTTCGCCGGTCTTTCCAACGGAAAGATAGCTTCTGGTAGAGGTACGGATATCGCGGTAAAGGATATCATAGGTCCTCAACTGCCCCTGGGTTGTGATCACTTCCAAAGGATACGTTCCATCGTTAATCGAGATAAAAGGCGTATAGACATCAGGTTCATAATGGATAACGCCTCTTTTGAGGAATTCTGTCTTTTCGGGATTGCTGGCTAAGCCCATCACCTCCCGGGCTCTGTAATACCCTAACCGCTCTAAGTAAAACTCGCCTTTACGCACCTGCAGTAGCTTACCTGTCACGTCTTGCGTCAAGATGAAATAGTTCTTCATTTGTTCGCCGTCAAAATCCACCACTTCAATCTCAAGGACAGGCTCCTCAATGGTTATTTCTTCCTGGTTTTCCGCGATATTTTGTTCCATTTTCTCTTTAATAACCTTGTAGGCATCCTTCTTGGTGACCCTGAATATCCGGGTCACATTCAGCCACGGGTTGCGATTATCCTTGTCGCCAAAATCAATCACCTCGCCAAATTGGGATCTGTTGTCGACCTGAAACGCCGGACTCTCGTTGATATCGCTGAGGAGCTCATAATAAATTGTCTCACCACGCAGAACGTTTAAGAAGGCGACCCCGCTGCCAGGGATATAACCAAAGGCTTCTATCCAATGGATCTTCCCGCTGTCGAATAAGGAAACGCCATAATGTTTAATGTCATGCAGGACCTTGCTGTGCCCATACCGGTCAAACTTCTTGGCGGCGAAATCGATGTAATATATATCCGTCGGCCGATCATACCGGTCGCGCTTAATGGTTAACTTGGGTACGTTGGTTCCACCCCACCACAAGACATCGGCCTTGCTGGAGAGATCAGCATAAATGGTTGCCCGCGGACGGGCAGTCAAATCGCCAATAAGATACATCTGATCATAAGGCAGCGCCCTGAAAGATAAAGGCGTGACATGCACAAACAAATTATAGGAAGTGACAGGATCATAGGTCACCTGAGTCCGTTCAAAGTCATTGACCGATTCAATCGAGGTGGTTCGCCGCTCGGTTCCGGCATAATATTTAACGTCATTCTTAATGATAATATTTTCATTAAACTGTCGAACATAAGGCGCCGGTTGATATTCCCGGACAATTCTTCCCTCCTCATCCCACACCCCGCGGATCGTATAGGAGCGGCCTTCGGCGTGGAGGGTGACCTGGCGGTCGAGGCGGCCGTCTTTGCGGATGTAATCGGCGTAAGTGGTTAACAGCTCGGTATATTGCCCGGCGGCATCTTGATAGTAGAGGGCGCCGGCGACTTCAATGCCGTAATTGCGGTCAGCGACCGGCCCGCTGCGCACGCTGCCGTATTCCGGAATATACTTTCGGCGGTTCATCCGGATAAGCTCTTGATCGGTTGTACGGTTCACAATGCTGCCAGTGATGTAGGCTTCGATCAATCCGCCGTAACGCGTCAGATGACTCTCCACGAAATGATCCACAATGCCCAGACGGCCTTCCATATACACAGTGTCGAATCTGGCAGCCCCCATCACCACCTCCATATCAGCCACCTGAATCATGCGTCCCGTGTAATCGAAAACGGTTTCGATAATCTTTTCGCCCATATTCATGAGGGTGTGATCGGTCGTTAAGGCCTTCTTGGCAATACCCGTCGAGTAGTAGGCGGTATCGGTATTTCTGAGTTTCGAACGGGCGATTCTGACCAAGCCAATCGCGTTATAGACTTTGACCAAAGCTAAGTCATTTGCAATTGTCTTATCGGCAATCAAGTCTTCGACGCGCTGGACGCGGCCGGCCTCATCCATACTGACCGATCGTTCGATGTCGCGGCCCAGGGCCTCGCTGAAGACCCGGGATGAGGCCTGGGTGCCCTGGGGACGATACGTCAGCATGGTGACACGGCGATCAAACCGGTTGGGCGCAAACTCGCCTTCAATAATGGTCGCGGCCGTCAGCCCGCCTTGAGTTGAAATCCCTTTGAGCCCTTCCTGGCCGTTGGTGTTCAAGAAGTTCATCCACAACTGGCCTCTCATCCAATCGGTCAACGTGGTATCAATCCATTGTCTTTCTACAATCTGGCCGGTCGTGTCATCGGTGATGACGGCTTCGATCGGACGGCCCCGATGATCACGGATGAGCTTGGTGGTATGCGTTGTAACCTGATGATCGCCCAGATCGATATCCTCATTGGTCAAGCCTACCTCCAGGCCGAACATCTGCGGGCTACTTAAGATGCGCCCGTGCGTGCGGTCGCGCTTTTGGTACGGCGTCATGATCAGGCCGCGGGCACGGTCGATCTCAATGTCACGGTTGATATACGATCCGGAGCGGGCCACCCAGTTGGACGGCTGGCCTTGGACAAGGGTCTCTTCGCCGGTCTGCAGGAAGTAGCTTCGGGTAGAGTCGATTGTGTCCTTCACCAAACCATAGCGGCGTTCGGTGGTCCAGACCGTCTGGGCCCTGGCGCCTTTGATCTGGCCGGTGGTCTCATCGATATTCCAGGCGGTCTCGGCGGCTGTCTGGTAACCCTTGACCCAGCCGGTTGTGACATCGATGGCGACGTTGTACCAGATGGTGCCAAAGGACCAGGTGTACTTAAAGAGGGTTTCCTGACGACTGCGATCGACGCCTGTACGCACCCCTTTCAAGACCCATTCGTCTTGGCGGCCATCGGCATAGAGGGTGAATTCCTTGACCATGTTCAGCTCATCGTAGGTGCGCTTGAGCTGCCAGAGGACATCCTGGCCATCGATATTCACAACCATCTCAAAATCATTCTCTAACCCATCGTAGGCGTCCTGCTTGTAGGTCATCTCGGTTAAGCCGCCGGCGGCGGTTTCTTTTTTCTCTAAGAAGCCCTGGAGAATTTTTAAGACCTCGGTTTCTTTGATATCCGCAATCTTGGTTGTGCCTTGATAGGCCTCGGTTGTGGTTGTGGTCTCAAATTCGGTTGGACTGTAGTCGATGGTGATGACGAATCGAATGCCGGCGAAGCTCTGCTGCCATCTGATGTCGCTGCTAGCGCGGCCCGGATACTGGAAGACCTTCTTAACCAGGCCATTATGGAAGGTCATGATGCGTTCGACCGTTGGCACGAGGCTGACGTTGGGATTGATGACTTCCTTTAAGAGAGCGCCTCTCACCATCGTCCCTTTTTCATCCTGGACGGGAAGCGGCCGGCCCCAGCTGTCGAGCTTGCTGATCGTTTCTTCCAGGACGCCATAGGCATTGTACTTAATCGATTCTGCCTCGATGTTGAGGCTGGTGTAACGGATATCCACCGTATTCTGACGGACGTTGGGATTGACCGATGGGGTGACCAAACGCACTAGGTTGCCGGTCGGCAGATCCACATAGAGATCTTTCTTCGTGAAGACGAGCGCTTCATTGGCCTCACGGACCTCGGTCTTTTTGATCTTCAGGGTTCTAAAGGTTTCCTGATAACGGGTTGTGATATCGACCATATCTTCCGGAATGCCGTAGCTAATCAAGGCACCGCGCTCCGGAGGACCGCCCTGCCAGACGCGGCGCTCGCTGCGGGAGGCAATGTCGCGGGCGCGCCAGAAGGAATAGGACAGCGAATACTTGTAGATCGTCACGGTGTTGGCCTCGATTTTTCCATGCAAGTAACGCACGTCTTCGCCGGCGTAGAGTTCCATCAAGCGGCCCTTGCGGCCCAAGCGTTCGATGACCGTGCGGTCTTCTATTTCCAGATCGCGCTGATAATCGGCGCCGCCCAGATTATTGAAGGCCAAAAGGGTCCTGGTTGAATAAACCAAGCCCGTCACCGCATCCCTCTCTTCGATACGGGAGGCCGTGCCAAACCCGGCCGCGAGCGCTGCCCCGCCGTAGGTAAAGCCAGAGCGGGTATCTTCGGTTGTATAGTCATAATCAATCTCGCGGAAGGCAACACCACGGCGGAGGTGTTCTTCGTGTAAGGTCTTGCCTAAGAAGTCGCGCTCGATGGTCTTTTTAATTCCTAAAACCTCATCGGTGCGTTCAAAGATCAGCCTAACGGCACCATCGAATGAGCGCTCGAAATCGGCGAAGCGTTCTCTTCTTAACGTGGCGCCGGCCAGATCAAAGGTCTCGACGCGCTCAGCCAAGCCGTAGATTTCAAAGACCGCATTATCATATTCGTAGAGTGTGGTCGTGTCCTCGTCTTCTTCTTTATACGGATTACCGCCACCTAGTCCGAGGGTACGGGTGATCTGGCTTGAGATAAATCCTCGAGGATTGAAGGTGGTGAGTTTCTGAATGACTTCTTCCACGCCAGGATTGAGATTGACATCCACATTCTCGGCTCTGGAAAGCGGGATCTGCGCGCCAAAGCTCCCGGTGTGGACAAACGTCTCTATTAAGGTCGGAATAAAGAACGGCGCGCCGAAGGCATCGGTAAAGGTATAATTAGGACCGCCGTTGTAGGTAAAGCGACGGACCAGGGAATATCTCATAGCCTTATTCTCAATGGTCTCCTGCAAGAGCTGGCCGCTAACTTTGCTATAGGTCTGCCTGGCGCCGTAGAAGAGCCCGCCATCCGGCAGGAAGTAATAGCGGCGCTGAGTGACCTGCTGATCGTAGAGATTGATCGGTGAAGCGCGAACCGTGATCGAGGTTAAGGTATCGGCCTCCCGAATCAAATCAGCATCCTTGGCATGAATGCTTCTGACATCCTTAAGACTCTTGCCCTCCGCCACAAAGCTTAAGGCCAGCTTGGCCACCCCTTCGGGCTGCACATCGTCTTTTAAGGTCATTCCATCATACATAAACAAGGTCGCTACACCCCCTAAGACGCGATACGAGAAACCAACTTGCTCAGGAACCCAGTTGATGGGCTGCTCACCCATCCCGCGCAAGCGCCGCGGAATTTCGCCATTCTTAATATAAGTATGGAACTTCAAGACCGTTTCCAGATATCCTTCGGCCAGATCTTCGGGAATCTGCACCGCGCCGCCGATCCTGTCCGCCTCGGTCATGACAAACTGGCCAATGTTCCGCTCCGAGGTGGCCTTTGATCCAAAGAAGAATTGCAGCGCCTGCAGATAATCCAACCGCACGCGGGCCAGATCAATGATGGCCGCCGCCAGCGGAATGATCGGCGCTCTAAAGAGGGATTTCAGATCGCGGCGGCGGTTGCCGTTTTCATCAAACATCATAATGCCGAGCGTGGCCAGATCCTCAGGCCGCAGATTAGCAAAATTCACATTGGTCTTGAAGATGCGGTTGAGATCATTCTGCCAGTTATTGTCCAAAACCTGCTGGACGAACTGGACAACCTCATCAAAAAACTTCAGCATTGAGGTGATGGCTTTGCCATCCAAAAGTTTTTCTTTCTGATAGATCGGGCTCGTCCGCTCATGGCCGAACGCGCCCAGATCATCCAAATCAATCTGGCCACTAGGACTGAGCTGCATCGGCCGGCCTTCCTCACTCTTAAAGAGGGCTAGGATTTTGCTATTGATCTCCTGCGGATGGTCGGTTTCCCTCCAGGCATCAACAAATTCAATGACCGCGCCAAAATGTCTGGGCATGGCCCTGACTTTTTCATGGCTGAAAAGCTCCCCTTGACGATTGAACAAGAGCTTGCCAAATCCTTCGATTGCCTTGAATCCAACCCCGCCGCTTGAGAGAAGATCGATCCCATAATTCGACCTGGGTGCGAGAATCCGTCTTTTGATTTCAAATTCGTGGTCCGCGCCCTCCAGGGCCTCCACAAAATCAATGATCCGGTCAAAGAATTCAATCAGCTTTTGGGCATTGACCAGGTTCCCGTTCTTATCAAACAAGGGGCCGAATCTGGAGCGCACCCTATTGAGCACATTGATCAACACCTGATCGTTGTTGTTGCTAAACATCTTGATATCCTGGAGGTCGATTTGGCCGCTGCGGATATCAATGCCGTAAACTGGAATCAAAATCCGCGTATGGATGGCATCGGCGTTGCGGATCCCAGGGCCTTCCAGAGCATTCTTGACCTCGATAATCGTGGCAAACAAATCAACCGCCTTTTCAATCTCCTGCTGGGACTTGAGCCCAAAGATATTCGTGATCGGACTGGTCTGCGGGTTGCGGAATCCCTGGGAGAAGTCTCTATCATCGATATTAAAATCGTTTAAGTTGATCTTGTAATTCGGCACCAGGATAAAATCATTGATGTCTTCCCGATTGGGAGAGATTTCCCAACGATTAGCCAAGAACACCATGCGATCGAGGAAAGGCTGATTCACCGGGACTGTAATGGTGATATCAAAATTGGTCGGGATGCTGGGCTGGTGCTCGATCTTCTGGGTCGTCGCGGGGGCTGGCGGGACGCCCAGTTGATGCCGGTCAACAACCTCGCCGCCCAGCTGCTGGCGGATCGCGGCCTTCAAGGCCGGATTCAGGCCGGCCCACTGCTCAGCAGACAAGGCCTCAAAGCTCTTCTTGCCGAAGGCAAAGAGTTTTTCGATTTCTTTGTTGACCTCATCTCTTAATCCCAGCATCGCGCCGAATTCGTGGGCGATCGAGCGTTGTAAGCGTGTATTGTTTTCCCTGGTCAACAACCACCGCAGCGGGATATAAATCGTCCGTTCGCCGTCATTGGCGGCCTCGCGCACCAGCTCAGAGGTGACAAATCTCACATCTTTGACTTTCTCCCTGAGCTTCTCAATCTGGGCTTCTTGCTGAAGATCGCCCTTGACCGATTCCTTAAAGAGATTGACTAAGGAAGGCACCACGATATTGACCGCGTTGTCAATCGCCTCTTGCATCGGGCCTGGAGTGATCTCTGTGAACTTCTCCTCGGCTTTCAAGGCCCTGATGAGTCGGGATTGAATTGGCTTAGGCAGATGATTGAGTGTCTTGCTGAAATAAGAGCGGTCCGTCAGAAGGATTTCCTCCAGGCGTTCCAGAACGGCCTTGGCCGCATAACCCTTCTCCTCCAAGACCGCCACGACCTCGGCCCAGTACAGGAGGCTCCGGAAGCTGCTCGACTCAGAGGCCGTCTCAAAATCTAAGCGGATTTCGACCTTGCTGGCGATCTTTTCCAGTTCAACAATATACAGTATCATCCGGCTAAAGCGTTCACCTCGATGATAGAGATTGGCCCGGTACTGATTGTCAACCAGATCACGATAATAGGGTTTGTCTTCATAGGAGGCTGTTTGCTGTAAGGCGGCCTTCAGGGCCTCTTTGCGGATCGCATGATCGCGATCAATCCGGGTGCTTAACTCAAAGGCCAATTCGAGGGCCTTGTCCTGACTTAAAGCCCTTGCCTCCATCAGGACCGCCCGAATATCGAGAATCTTTATCAGCTCTGCTGACTCATACTGCGAGCGGCCTTTCAAGAGGAATTGCTTATGGAGGTCCTTTGCCTGCTGAAAGGCTTCCTCAGCCTTTTGTCCGCGCTGAATCAGAACAAAGGTGCTCTCCAGGATCCGTTTGTTCTGGTTCTTATCAAAGCCACTCCATTGAATTCTCTTGAGCCATTCCACTGCTTTCATTAAACCTTTCTCGATTGTGATATCCAAAGCCCTGCCCTCGGAGGCCGCAACCAGTGGCCGAATCACCGGCAGGTATTCGGCCAAAAGACCGATGAAGACATCCACGTTGTCAATATCGGCCTTCACAGAGGCGAAGAATCTTAAGAGTTTCAACTGATCCATGTTGGAGGCATTGAAACCTTGCCTGGGTTCACCTGTCAGGCGGGCCACATTTTGCTTCAAGGCCGCATAGCGATCGAACCGGGCAACCAGGCTGGCCTTGCCGTCAAGCAAGCTTTCTTTTCCATAAATCTTCAGTGTGGCCGCGGCATACACCAATTCCCAGAGATCCAGATCATTGCGGATATTCAGTGATCCGGGCCGGCCATAGAGATATTCTTCAACGATCTCTTTGGCCTCGATCATGGTGTCTAAGAGATCGGCAAAGCTGGTGAAGACGCTTCCTTTATAGAGGGTATTGAAGCCTTCCTCAAGGCTGCGGTACTTGCGTTCATCAATCCCCCGTCCTAACTGCGCCAAGCGTTCTTTGAGGTTCGTGGCCGGCTTCATCGCCTGGATCGTTGAGCCGAAGAATCCTTTGATAAGCCCTAGGAAGGAGATCGATTCCTCACCCTTCTTGTACTGGGAGGCGGCCAAGAGGGCCTCTTTGAGGGCAATCGCTTCTGGATGCTCCTCGAAGAGGATCTGGCCCTTGGCTTCGGGGAGAATCGGCAAAGCGGCTGGCGTTGTACGATCAGGGACTCTGGACTTATTGCCACGCAACCATTGGAGCACATTAATATTGGCACCGCCGGCCAGGCCAGCCACCCCTTCCATGGGAATAAAGCTCCCCAGACCGGTAAACCATCCATTCTTATATCTAAACCGGATACCGAGGGATTCAAAAATCCGTCCCTCCTCACCGCTGTGGGCAAATATCTCATACGCCATGCGTGTTTTGCCATCTTTCCATAAGAAGGAATGGCCGGCGCCGATGTCCATGACTTCTCCCTGCAAGGAAGGCTGGTGAGAAACCGCCACATAGGGCCTGACAAATCCCCTGGTCGCCCGAAGCCCCATACGTACGAATGGTTTTGCAGCATCCGTATCAAAACCAACCTCCATATGTGAAGCCCACACCCCCAAGAGATCCCGCTTCTCGATGACAATCTTCGGCTGAGTACGGCCGTCCACTTGGGTCACGCCGAAGCCATACGCGATCCCATAATCGGTATGCTTTAGCGCGGTGAAGTTGACTCTAAAGATATCGGTGTGGCCTCCAGAAACAGAATTCGAACCATAACCGTAGGCGGTATCCAATCTCACCTCCCAGCTCTGATACCGGTGATCCCAGAAGAAGGTAGCGGACTCACCATCGCTGAAGACCGCCACAAAGCCGCGGTTGTATTGGCCTGTTTGATCGGTCTTATCCGCACCCAGCTTATAATCCAGCGTGGCGCCCACAATCTTTCTGACTTGACCCTGATCATCCACTTCGACTTGGCCATACACCGCTAGGCCGTTCTGGGAACGCCGGGCAAAGTCAAAACGCATGGCCTTGGTCTCTCGGTCCTGAATCATGGTGAGGCCCACGTCCATGTTGCTAACCACACCGTAGTGATTGAGATTTAACGTGAGTTCATGGCGATTCTGGGTTGACTCTGGAATGAATTGACTGATCATCCCGTTAACGGGTTGCTTCAAAAATCCTTTATAATACATATCCAAAGAATACTCCTTGCCTAACCCTGCCAGATCTGAGAGCGGCCAATGGTTACGGTTGGAGATGGTGTTATCCGGAATCCCTTCCTTATAGGACCCGAGCGGCGCGATCTGGTTACCGATGTTAAGCATATTGTGACGATCTTGGAATAGACGGTTGGCGGCGTTTTGTTCAAATTCAAAGGCATCCGGGCCAAGGTCGCCGGCTGGCTGGCCAACACGCTCGACCAACGCAGTGCCAGACAAGGCCTGGCCAGAGGAAACCACCCGATGGCCGGAAACTCGCTGGGTCCCGGCACCCGCGGCAGCGATTCCTGGCACGGCTTGTTGAGCTTGCACGGCCTGCGCCGGGACTCTTTGAGCCTCTTGTGTGAGCTTCACCGCTAATTGCGATCTCCAGATCAACTGATTCTGCAAGATGTCAGTGGTGCGCTGGATGGCCTCCTGGTCTTTGCTGCCCGACAGGAACATCGTCACCAAGCTGGAGAGAAGGAGAATCCCCGTTAGAATCGGGTTGGAGATCAGCGTAAAGCTAAGATCTTTGGGAGGATTGTGCAGATATTGGAGATAGAAATGATGGGCGTGGATCAGATGATCCAAGGCCTGCTGGTGAGTGGCATCAAAGAAAAGCTTGAGTTGTTTTATCGCCACCGAATCGCCGATTTGCTCGGCCATCCGGATCGCCCGGCCAATCTGATTCAGGCTGTAGCGGGGTACAGCGACACGTTCATCCCCAATCTTCTGGCGGATCTGTGTCACAACTTCCCTCAGATTTTTATCGACACCGGGCAAATCATCGATCTTTAAAACGTCTCCATAGGCGATTGTGAGAAAATCAGCATAGGCCTTAAAGGCGCCCAGAAGCGCCGGGGAACGGCCAGCGCCGGAACGGAAAAAGTTAAAGATCAAGAGCGTGAAGTTGGTGAGAGAAAGGCTTATTTTTTGATCGACAAACGGGGCAAAGAATTGAATGAGCTCCCGCAATCCATCCTTACGGTCCTCCTGGGCCTGGATCCGTTCCACGGGATTCGCCTGGGCGCGCTTGAGATAGACCGCGGTCTCAGAGTCGATGTGAATCTCCAAGGGCGGCGCGTGCTCTTTCTGGGCAAGCCACCGATCGGTAGGTTTATTCTTCACAAAGCCTTCTACATACTCATAGAGTTTTTGCTCTCTGTGCAATTGATCAGGTTCTAGATACTTCGCGGAGTCAGAGATCAATTTTTGGAAATCACTGAGCCGCCGGATCAGGGCCTCGACTGGCTGCCAGGGCTGGGAGGTCATGGAAAGGACATCCTTGACGATAGGTTCTCTTTGCTGTTCATACCAGGCCTGTTCTCGCTGACGGGCTTTTAAGATAATCCGGTTATGGCCTAACCATTCCTTCTCGGTTTCTTTAAACCAAGAGGGGGCCACCTCATGCACGGTTTCTCCGATCTTAATACGGACTTGCGCCAATCGCATCGACTTTCTGCTTAGCTCTTGCATGATCTTTCTTAATCGGCTTAAGGCCTCGCTACGGGGTTGGTTAGAGACAGCCACATCCCTTAAGATATTGTGGATATTTCTCAACTCTACGCCGCGTGACTCGCTGATCTGATCAAATTCAGCCTGCTCATGGACCAGAGATTGTTCTTTCTCCTGCTGCAACGATGGCAATCCTTTGATCTCTCTAATCTCGCGCTCAAGATCCGCGATCTTTAAAGTGTTACGGTTTTCCGCGGGGGCTTTGTTGAGTTCAATCAGTTCACTCCCTTTGCGCTCCAAGACAATCGGGGTCATCTTTGCTTTGCCTTCTGCGAGGGCGGTTCTTCTTTGTTCCAGAGCGGTGAGTTTCTTCTCGATGGTGGATTGTTCAGAGATCGTCAGATTCCCTTCCAGGCTCCGCCTTAACTGGGCCTCTTCGCCGATCAAGCTCTTCTGATGGTCCTGGAAATATTTCCATCTTAATTCTGGCAGATTTGCTTTTAAGGCTTGTAAGTTTTCGGCTGCGCCAATGAATTTCTCATTCAGCCAATTTTCAATTTCCTTTAAGTCGATATCCGTTGAACTTGCCAGGAAGCGGGCGGCCTCTTCGATCTGGCCTTCTGATGTCTGCGGATGGGTGCTGTTGAAGATCGCCGGTTTCAAATGGGTCTGGACAAATTCCTTAAAGTAAACCGGTCTCACAATCCCCTCTGCCAGATACTGGAGGTTCTGGGAGGCCTTCTCGATCACGGTCGGCAGCGGCATCATGGACTCAACCGAAATGTACCTAAAGGCCGGCTCACGCGTCGTGATTTCCTGATCCACGAGGCTGCTTAACTCTTTAACGGTCTCGGTCAGGGATTCCAGGGCATCCGCGGAGAATTGCAGATCCTTGACAGAGGCCTGATCAGCCGGGGTTGCGGCCTTCCCTTCTTGCGCCTGAGCCCATACCGGTCTCATTTGATTCAGCATCGCCACAAAGTTTTCGGCTTTAAACGCCTTCAAGTTGGCCAGCTGGACCTCATCGATGATGCGCAAGAACAGGACATAAGCCCTCCTTTGCAAATCCAGTTGTCCGGAACGCAAAAGCTGGGTGGATTTCTCGAGCCGTTCCTGCAAAAACGCCTTGTGTTTCTGCAGGGCAAGCGCCGGGCTGACTCCCCGGTCTAAATTCTCCAGGGCCTTCTTGATGATTTCTTTGCTGTCAAACATGGCCCCGACCGTTAAGCCGAAGTTGTAGTTAAGACCTAAGCCGTTAGGCCCAAACCCGAAGTTAAACCCGGCGCTGATAAAGATCCTTGAGAAGATATCCCACTGGGCGGGATCCTTGAGAAGCAGGGCGTATTTTTGAGAACCCATCGATCCCTGGATCATGGTTGCCACAGCATTCTTGAACAACTGTTTGTACTCGTTGGTAACTGTCCTGATGATTTCTTGATCGCTCATCACCAGATCCGGGCTTAAGTGATACCCGGCGACCTCCCATAGCTGCTCCTGGGCGGCCTTGTATTCGTTAAGGGCCTTCTCATAGACAAAGGGATTGTGGAATTGATGCCTTAAGGCCTCCCGCAACTGTCGATTCGCCAGGAGGGCCTGCAACCGGGCTATCTCCAAAGGAGCCATGGCCTTGACATTCTCCTCCCGCAGACGATTGGCGAAAAGCTGGATTTCCTCCTCAGAGAAAGCCAGGCCCTCTGCCGCTTTGTCCAAGAGCTTAAAGTAATCTTTTAAGAATCCAGTGGCGCTAAGACCCACGCTGACCGCATCCGCGTTGCCGCGTGCGCCGAGGTTCACTTCGATCAAGTCCTTGCTCTCCGGCGATTTTGCCAAAAGGTCAGTGGAAAGCGGCGGGACCGCCACCTGAAGGGCCGGCAGCTTTCTCATCATTTTTTCCTGGGGCAGCTCGCGTTTTTGACTAAAGGACTCATTAAGGCCATAAATCTGCGCCAACATCCATCTTAAAACGAAGTAGAGATTGCTCTTCCTTAAGGCCTCCACCACAAAGACTTCTTCGTCCAACCACCGCTGCAGAGTCTGGACATCATTGTAAACATCGATATCTTCCGGCTCATCGATTTCCGTAAGGCCCAGATTATCGAGGAAGTTCTCCACCAGATTCCGGGCAATTTTTGGGATACGCTTGTCAGTAGCCGCGGCCGGCAAGGCTCTCCTTAGCTCTTCTTGTTCTCTCTGGATGTCCAGGAGATCAGCGTCGCTGTTGGCCGCCAGATATGCCTCCCGATCCTTTTTGAACCGGACGTAGAGATCGTGAATCTCCCGGAAGGTACCGGCGACCTGAGGAGCCAAGGCATTGAGGTCTTTCAGCATCTGTCCCATTTCGGTTTCACTGATCGGCCGGCGATCCTTGCCTGTGATACGGGTAACCCAAGCCGTGATCTTCTCATCCTCGGGCAGGGTCATGCCCGTTTTGGTCCGCAGGACATAGAGGCTTTCCTGGTATCTGATTTCAACGTCAATCTCTTTGAGGCGGCTGGCCCCATCGACTAATTCATCTTTTTCTTTCCTCAAGCTTTCGATGCGTTCCAAAGGTTCAATAAGGCCGGACAGATAAACCAGCCGATCTTTCAAGGCCTTCTTTTCCTCGTTGATTGCGGCATACTGCTGGGCCTGTTCCATTTCTTTTCTGGCAAGACCAGCCATGGCTTCCTGTTGATCGGCCAATTCGGATAAGAGCTTTCTTAATCTTAGATCTTCGGCGAAAATCGATTTGATGCGTATCTGAGCGGCGAGCTGTTCTTGCTCCCAAATGTTAAACAACAACCCCTTTTGATTGTTCTTTACGGCGGTTTGGATCTCTTGGAGATCCTTATAACCCAACGTTTCTTTATCAAAGGCATATTCCTCAGGGATAGCGGCATGCAGTTCGATATAGGTCAAAAGCAAGGTTCGGGTGTAGCGTAACTGCGTGATGGTCTTGAGTTTCTTCCATTCCCGGAAGATAATGACTGCCTCTTGATTTTCCTCGTGGGTGCTGGCGTTCAGGACATAGACGAGGCTTTCGGTGATATTAGGATTGTCGTTGGTCGCAATCAAGACGATCTCTTTTTCCGTCACCATTTTCCCTTCGTTTCTCATCAGGACCTTTCGATTGCTGGCGCCATAGAACAGATCGCTGTTGCCGACCAGCAAGCGGTTGTTGTGATACAGCTCTGACAGGTGTTTGGCCTTCTCGCTCTGACCGCGTGCTTGGTAATGCTCGAGGATTTCCTGGATGCCGGTTCTCATCTTCTCCTGAAGCGGCAATTCAGCCTTGTGGATCGAGGCAAAGCTCTTATACTCAGATTGTGATAATTCCGGAATGCCCTGCTCAATCTTTTCCATCTCTTGTCTGATTTCGGCAAAATTATCCAGGGCGCGCGGCAGACCCGCCTCAGCGGGTTTCAGGTCCTTCTGGGAAGCTCTGACCCCTTGAACCGGCTGCGTATAAACGGCCTGTGTGACTCTAAACATATTCATCAAATCAGAGTGGGCATGGGTTAAGAATCTGGCAGGGGCAACAAAGCCCTTGTAGACTCCCAATTTTCTAGCCGCAACCCACGGCGCCCATCCCCTTCCCCTATCTTCATACAGCCAGCGGGCGACACGAAGATCTTTTAGAGGATCAAACATATCTTCCATGCTATAGCCAAGACCAAACCTACTTCTAATCTTCCCAGCATGCATACTATTGATCTGGAACAACCCGTAATCTATCGTCAGAATCTCTTGATTTTGAGCTTCAGCCTTCGCTATCGCTTGTCTGAGTTCAGCGCGACCGCTTCCAGACTGGGTCTTAGAAAGCTCACCATTCTTAAGAACTCTATAATCTTTATAATTGATATTCCAAGCTTCGGGCTTAAACCCGCTTTCTCCCCACATCACAACCAAGGCATTGTTGAAATCATCCGCGAAGAATTCCTGGAGAAGCGCCTTGACATGGCTATGATGGAATGGCCTGGTGGCAATGCCATCGCTTAAACCATCGGCTGTGGCCTGGACCTCTGAAACAACCGGCGTCACCTTGGATTGACCCAGGATGAACGCCAGCGGATCAACAAACCGGCCATTCTTCTCCACGCCAAAATGCAGATGCGGCCCCGTGGAACGGCCGCTTGAACCGACAAATCCAATGTGTTGATCCTGTCCAACCCATTGCCCGGCTTTAACCGCAATCCCAGTGATCTTAGGATTAATATTGGGATTGAACCCAAGATGAGCGTAGAGGCTCTTAAAGCCATTCTCGTGATCAATGACAATGACATTCCCATAACCTCTGTAACGATTTTCACTGGTTCCGTAACCAGCGAAGACCACCCTTCCAGCGGCCGAGGCATAAACCGGCGTGCCCCACCCAGCTTTAATATCTAATCCTTTGTGAAATTCCCTGTCTGATTTGTGTTGGGGTTCTTCCTCGCCGCCAACCGCCGAGTGGGCGCGGCCGGCCAGGGGATTATGTCTCCAGGCAAAACGGGAGCTGATCTCGCCTTGACCGCGCAGCGGATGTTTAAACTGACCCTCCACATGATTTCGGGCGGACAGCACCTCGGAGCTAATCGGCAGGGTGGGCAGGGATTCTTTAATAATCTGATCATACAGATGATACACCTCCATCACTTTCTTAAGATCAGAGAGCTGCGTGAGATCCTGGATCAAGCGTTGAAGCTGGGCATGGTTCACACCATTTTGCGCGACGATCAGATTAAACATCTCATCGATCGTCAGAAGATCATATAATATCAATAGATCCTCGATCTTAACCAAGTCCTTCGCCTTAAGGAGAAGCTCTTGGATGCGCTCCTGGATTTTTCTTAAGGTTTCATTGCCTTCTATAGGCGCTTCGGCAATCTTTTGCTTAAATTTGTTTTCCAGATACTCGCGCAGGATCTTCTGATTTTCGTCATCGATATCTTTGTGCTCCAAATACTGCTCTTTGAGGAGCTCAAACTGTTTATCGTTGAACCCTGGGATGTTGCCGGATAAGACCTGCTGGATCGCGGATTCGGTTTGTTGGGCGGTAAGCTTTTGTTTGTTGAATCTCTTCAGCTCGGTTTCCTTGGCTTGGATGGCGGCGGTCAGGCGCTGTTCTTCATTCATCACCATCAGCGAATCGGAGTCGGATCCCTCCGGCCAAGCAAGCTTCTGTAAAGAAAGCTGTTGATTTTGAACCTGATTCAATTGAATCTTCAGCCGATCGATCTCCTTCTGAATCTCTGTTCTCTGGGTGGCTTCTTTCTCGGCCTCTTTGGCCTTGGCGTCTTTGTCTTTTCCTTTCTCATCCGCGTTGGCATCGAATCCGAAGACGTAACCTAAGGCCTGGCTGAGATAGCTGCCCATGGTCTTAGCGGGCTGTTTGGCTTCCAGCGCTTTGGCTTTTTCTTGTTCCTTTTCTTGTTTCTCCTTGGCAGCCCTAGACTGACGGGCTTCTAAGGTTGCGCGCTCCAGGCGCAGGACGGCGCGTTCTAACTCGATCAAATCACCCTGTTCGATTTGCTTGGGTAAATTAATAATAATCCCGCGGATATCCTCGGGCAGAACGTCCATGGCCAGGAGGTGATCCTGATTGATATTCGCCTGCTGAGAGCGGAGAATATTTTTGACAACAGCGACCGGCATCCTGAATTGCTTGGCCAATAATTTAATATGAGCATCAAATGTCACCGTATTCACCTGTGCGACGGCTAACCTATAAATCTCTTGGGCATTAAGCACTTTCTCCAGCCTCTGCAGGACCTCCAGACGGTGCTTGCGGGCTTCCTTCTGAGCTTTGGTTTCTTTGCCCTTGCCTGGCTCGAGTTTTCGATCCTGGGCTATTTGCTGGTCAGCGGCTTTGAGTCTTGCGATTACCTTCTTGACGGCCTCGGTTGTATCGAACATATTCAAGGTTTGGGCTTCTTTAAGGATCGCCAATAAATCTTGATCGCCGGCTTTGGAAGCGGCCTTTCCTTCTTTCATCTTCTTAAAGGATGCAGCCAAGGCCACAGGCAGCTGTTGAACCGCCTCTGGTTTGGCCTGGGAAGCGGCTTCTTCTTTTCTGGCTGTCTCGCGTTGAATGGCTAAACCTAGTGCAACTTTTTTCAGCCAGAGGATGGATTCGTTGTCTTTTCGATTTAACGCGCCATTCGCCTTAACTAAATTCTTTTCTTCCTTCCCTTCTCTCTCAAGCACCTCAATCTGATGATGGACAAAAACCTGTTGCCGTGCGATCTTCAAGGACCTCATTTGCTCTGGCGTCAGCTTCGGATTTTTCATTTCTCTCTGGATGTCCAGATCCTGGGCCAGAACGCTCAGACCAGCGGCTCGAGCGGTCCTATCCTGTCCGGGCTCTTCACCGACAACGTTCAAGGTTAATTCGCCCTCCGGGGTCTCAATGAGAACACTGAACTGATATCCTTTAACTCGATCCAAGGCCGCCTGAGCAAAAGCCAGAACAGATTTAGCTTCTTTGAAGGCCAGACCTTGCAGCTCAGTGATGGAACCGATCTTCTGGGTGTCAAGAATACGGGCAACGTCAACAGCAAAAGCGACATTCTTTTGCTGAGCCTCGATCATCTTTTGCTCATCGGTTAAGACGGTATCTTCTTGTTTGAATGCGGCCTGGATGGCGGTTCTTTCCTTCAAAACGAATAACTCCTTGACCGCCTGCCAGCGCTGCTGAGCGGTCGTTAGATTTTCACGAACTTGTTTTTCTTTGGTCTGGTTAATCTGAGTTTGGATCTTCTCGAGGGTACGATCGATTTCGCCGACGGTCTCCCTATCAGCCAGGAGCCGATGGATCAAAACATCCAGCCGGTCGCGGCCTAAGGAATCCACAAGCTTTTTAACGGATTCTCGGGTGATCTTCACCGCTTCTGGCGATCTCTTATCGATGGGAACGAAGTCACCCAAAAGCTTCTCAAAGGCCTTGGCATAGCGGCCGCCTTCCAGGATATCCTCTAGTCTCAAGCGCTCGCCGGAGCGAACGGCCGCGGCCAAGTCGGATTGATCTTTCTGGAGTTGTTGTTGCTTTTGTTCGCCTTTGGCCTTTTGCGTCTGGCGGTCAGCCCACTGGGCCAGTTCCCGGGCCGAGATCTTTTGATTCTTAGGAGCCGGCTTCCCTTGGACTTCGTTATAATCTAACTTTCTTAAGATTTCGTTTCGTTGATGCTCAATCATCTTGCTCAGATCAATCATGCCTTGCTGAATGGCTTGATAGATGACCTCTGCTGGAATGCCGGCCTGAAGCAGGATCTCTTTGTGCTCGCTGACCTGAATCGAGAAGGCCGGACCAAAATCACCTAAGTTCAATTCCGAAGAAACCACAACCGCACGTCCCTGCGGCCACTGGCTTAAACCAAAATACTGCTTTATCATGGCGATCAACTCCGGCACGTCCTGCAGCTTATTCAAGCGAACATAAACCACCCGGACTCTTTGAGACGCCGCGTCATTGGATTCAGAGGAGTTGATCCCAAATTTCTCTTGAAGCGTCTTTCGGTTATCCGGCGTTATATTTTCAAATGGACTTTCCTTGAATCGGTAAAAGGTCTCATCCCCATAAAAATCATCGCCATAGGCAACCTGTGTCCCTTCAACAAGGATCGGCCTTCCTTCTTTCCACGCAATAAAGGCGGTGGGTTCATCGGGATTGATCGTGGCCCAAGGAATAGCCACCACGCCTTCTACTTCTTTTGTCTTTTCCAGAAGGGCTTTGAGCTGATCGGTTGTACCGGCCGGTATCTCGGCGATAAAGCCATTTCCTTCTCCCTTCAGGGCTTCGAATACAAAGGCCCCGAGGGAGGCTAATATCTTTTCGGTCGACTGAGTTCTCTGTTGAGATTGCGGCATCGCTAAGGTCTTTTGGATGTCATCTCTTGTCTGTTGCGGCAACGGCAGGAAGCCCTGTTGATGGGCCTCGAGGAGCCCTTCCAGTTTTTGGGTCTGCGCCGGCTTCTTCATGTTGATATATTCCTGTACCGTTGGCCAACGATCATCGTGTTCCTGTTTGAACTGATAGATCTTGTTGATCAGCTTCTTGTCCATCTTAGCCAGCTTATACTCCTCGTGACGGATGATCGCCTGCATTTCTTGCGCATCGCTCAGCTCACCCACGCCGCCAACGAAGCGATACAGCCACGCCTGGCCTTCCTTAAAATAGGCCTTGTCTTCGATACCGATCGCCTGGCTCACGATGTTAGCCAGATTCAGGGCGCTGGGGGCCTGGGCCTCTTGCGGATTCTCTTTAATGAGGGAAGTTACGAAATCTCCCGCACGAGAACCTTCTAAGGAACCCACAACCGCCGGCACCACTTTCAATGGTGCGGCGATCTCACCGATGACCGGAACTCCTTTAACGGCATCGGCCATCTCACCGATATAATCGCCACCGCTGACAACAGCATCGATTTCAAGACTCACTGTCAGAAGACCCACATACCCCGCCTGCCAGGACTGCTGCAATTGGGCTAAGCCGCGGCTGAAGCGCTCCAGGACCCGTTCGCGCATCCGGCCGGCCAGCCAGGCCACAGCGCCCCACGGCAGGAAAGGCATAACCGCGTAGAGGACCAAACTCATCACAACCATCGGTACTGATGCCACTATCCGCACGATCTTGATGGCCGTCAAAATCATCCCGGCCTTAAGGCCCTTCGGTAACGAACCCGTGATCTGGATCCTGGCTTCCTTGGTTTCAAAATAGAGATGTCCTCGGATCAAGGCAGCGCCCAGGCGGTCGTTTTCTTCTTGGGTTCCTGCAAAGAATTTGACCAAAAGCCGGTCGCCGTCCAGGATCGGGCCTTCTTCCTGACGTGATGTTAATTGATGTACCTTGGCAAACCGAAGTTCCAGCACCTGATGGAAGATCTGTTTGATCATGCGACGGTTCATGAGATAGTTGGTGATCATCAGCGTGACCAACCCCTTGGCGGTCAAGTCCAGAGCCAAGAGGGCGCCGAAGATACGGCTCACGATGCCGGCGCCCTGCTCCCTGCCGCCTAAGGCCATCATCCATTGGAGAACCCTATTGGAAATATCTGTCTCATTGAACCAGTTTTCCAGATGGCTGCCGATGGCGTGACTAATGACCTGGGAGACCCATTGATTAATGATGAAGAGAATCACCCGGTTTAAGAAATACACAAAGAAGTTATAGGTATAGGGTGATTGCGCCTGCCATTGAAACCATCGCATTCTCCACGGCAACGCCCGGCCTTCTTTGACATAATAATTTAGTCCAGTCAGGAAAATCGCAGCGAATTCCTCACGGCCCTGGGCGTCCAATGCCCGGCCCGTCAACTGCTGCACGATCTTCTCATCATCCCGCCAGCCTTGCATCAGTTCTCTGCGGCCGATAAAGATCTCCTGGAGGACCGCTTCCTCCAGGCCCCTGGCATTGCGGAAGAAGAAGTTGTGGAGAACCGAACCAAAGAAGAAAATAACGCCAACGGGCATGAGCCCAACCACGACCAATCCCTTGGTTACAGATCCATCAAAAGTCCGGTCAATCCAGCTCCAGAGGAAGAAGAAGACCTTATCCGCTTCTTTCAACAGACCCGGCATCATCCACATAAAGACACCTATGACAAACAAGGCGGGATTTACGGGATTTATCAACAGGGTGCTTGGCAGGATCACCATCAACGGAGAATATTGAGCATAGTTCTGTAACCGGATCGACCATTTGCCCAAAAATGAGAAGGCGTGCCTCTCCTTGATCTTGGCATAGGCGGCCTTATTGCGTTCGATCAGATAACTTAAGAGGTTGTGCAGGCGCTGGGTTCGTTCTTTTTCTGAAGAGATCGGCCTTTCGGTGAGGATACGATCGAGTTCCTCCCGAAGTTCGTTAATTATCTTGCGGGCTTTATGTTGTTCGATTGTATGGTCCTGTGCAATATTCTTCTGGAGGAAATTAAGAAATCGTCCGGTCTCCGCCTTCAATTGAACTTCATTCAACAACTTTGGAGTAAACCGCACGATGTAGCCTTTGGTCAGATTCTTGACGGATTCAACCGCACCGGGCCAGACCAGTTTGATGATGAGAAAGATCGACACAATCGATCTCACGTAAAGACTATTGAGGATAACAACGAGTTCCTGTTGGGCCAGCTCAGATAAGGCCGCTCTCAGTTGTTGAAGAGCAGAATAGCTGCCGTCTATGAGACCCTTGCCTTTGAGGATCTCCTGGCCCGCTTCGTAAATCTTCCCAACGACCTCGGTGGGCGCCTGTAGGAAATAGAACACAAAGAAGCCCGCAATCACGACGGCGATGAATGGCGCCAGCGGACGGCGGTAATAGAAGTTCTTGCCTTCGCCTGTGGCCTCGCTGCCAAGCGATTGCATGTCTCGGCTGTACTTGTGATTGGCCCTCCTTCTCAAAATCTCAGAAATGCCCAACCACACGCCGGCTGCAATCAAGGCTTGATTCCTCAACGCCAACTCAATCAATGTCCCCGAAAGGGTCAAGTCACCCTTGCCAAACATAAATGCGATCGCCAAGCCAACAAGGAGGTTGGCCACCACACTCAAGACGCTGGATTTATCCAGCCGTTTCCAGAAGAACGCAATGGCCTTGAGGCCGGTTGGGTCTCTTAAGTCCGCCCGATCCTCTTTGGCTCTTTGACCAAAGACATAGGGCCGCTTTTCAATATCTGTTTCCGGGGTGGTTGCGGCTGGCGGCGTTGTTCCCACGGATTGCGTTATTTTTGACGGCACAATTCTGAAAAGAATCAGCGTGGCAATCGCTACCGCGGCGAGAATGCTGTTGGTCCAGTTGATAGCGGCTTCCCCCGCAGAAAGGACATTGGCCCCAGTGAAGACGAATGTACTCATGGTCTGTTTTTCCTGAAGGATCAGATCAGAAATCTGCTGGACGATATGGCCAACCGTGGCTAGTGTGGCAGAGGTAGCTAGCGTGACAAAGGATGATGTGCCTAATTCGGTATACCAATTATCAGCAAACCCTAAGGAAGGAATAAAGAAGCTACCGGCGATAATACCAATGATCACCAGTGCTTTAACAACTGATGACTGATGACCTTGTGATTTGTGACTTAACTTCCATACCAGCACCACACCAACAACGGCCACCACTCCCAGCACAGTCAGTAAACTGTTGGAAACTGGAAGCTGGAAGCTCGTCGTCGACGCTGCCGGCACGACCGGCGCCATTGGCGTTGGTGCAACCGGCGCCGGCAGGCTGGGAGCAGAGTGTCGTGGGTCTTGGGTCGTGAGTCGTGGGTCTCCGTCCAAGGATGACCCTTGACCCACTTGTCCCGAGCGTAGTCGAGGGATGACCCATGACCCTTGACCCTCGAATTCGCCAGTTAACCGCCGAATTGCCACAACCATGCCGGCCACCCCAACAAGCACCCCCACCACAATTAAGCTCATAGCTCGTAGCTCATAGCTCATAGTAACTACCATGGTTTGCAGGCCATGAACTACGAGCCACGAGCTAAGAGCTAAGAGCAGCAGGGAGGCGAAGCTGGCAAAGGATGTGGCTGGCTGTGGCCTAACGACAAAGTCCTCATTGACAAAATTCCAGAAGTATGGTAGGTTTTGAATGCTTTCCTTAATAATTCTTTCCCCGGAAAGGACAACATCATGAAGGAAAATGTACCAACGATCGTTAGAAAAGCGATTCAAGACCTGATTCTCCCAGACCTTCAGATCCTGAAGGCTGACGTACAGGAAATAAAGACGGAACTTAAAATTGTTCAAAGTGAACTTAAACGGATCGATTCTTTGGAAAGAGAAATTGCCAATATCCGCGATGACATTAAATCCCTGCGCGGAGAGATG
>CAZUJQ010000018.1:0-30065 GCA_964620805.1 uncultured Planctomycetales bacterium
GACGATAACTACCTGAAAATACGGCCCAAAAGCCCGAAAAAGTGCCAAACTCAAGTACCATATTCTCATCCATAAGTTCGTGAATTCTTGTATCCTCACTTAAACTCCCTAGTCTCTCTTGTATTCTCTTGGCAAACTCTTCTCTTCTCTCATCCAATGCCTTCTTTAGCATAAATCCTATCCTCATCCGATCTTCAGCAGTTATTCCTTTAGGATTATTCAGAAATCTTTCTTTGAATTCTTTAATCTCTTTTTCTTCACCAACTTCTTTAACCATTAAGCTAAAATCATTCCAGGTGGCTACGACATCAATTTCAACTTTGTCAGTTATCTTCTCAAAGATTCTCTTTATGAGATTGTATCCTTTATTGAGGATATCGTTAACCTCAGTTTCATCTTGAACAAAAGTTCCTAATCTCACAGGGATAATTGTAGCTTGCGGAGTCATCATTCTTTCAATAACCATTTGGTGACCAACCAACAACCTTGCCAAAATGTCCCTACGCATATGAGTATAATCAACGACTTCAGAGTCCCTGACCAAGGCCGATATATCTTGATGAGGGATTGTATACACTCTACCGTTAGATTTGCCTTCTTCTGAAAAAATTTCCTTTGGGATGGAAAGATAAAGATTCGCATTAGAATTTATAATCCCATAAATATATTTTCCTATGATAGCCATGACACTATTTTTACTGACCTATTTCTTACAACGCTCTACATAATCAGGGTTTCTTATTTTTGTTCTTCAGATTGATCCTCAAGTTTGGATTCTTTTTCCATTTGTCCGGATTCTTGCTTTCTTTTAACTGTATAGACGATTTCATCGCTAAAAAAATCTTTCATTTTCTCTAAAACTTTAGGCATTTTCATACCGATGCCAAATTAAGATCCCTAATTTCATTTCGAGTTATCAGTGTCTATTTTTTCGTCTTTAACAGTTTTATGGCCTCGTCAAAATGCGTTTTTGTAATCTTTAAATCTAGCCTTTGATTTCTGACCTCTGGATTCCGCTCTATATGTTCCCTTATTGCCAACATCGTGGCCTGGCGAACTACAACCTCAATATCCGCACCGGTTTGGTCTTCGGTTTCCTTAGCCAATCCTTTTAAATCCACCTCAGGAGCCACCGGTTTTCTTTGAGTATGGATCTTAAAAATCTCTTGTCGAGATCTTTCATTAGGTTTTGGCAATTCTAATAAAAGGTCAAATCGACCGCTTCTTAAAAGCGCAGGGTCAATTAAATCTAATCTGTTCGTAGCCGCTAAAACCACTACCCCTTTGAGTTCTTCAATTCCATCCATCTCAGTCAAAAATTGACTAATCACCCGTTCGGAGACATGATTATCGGCTCCACTAGAATTCCTTTTAGGAATTAAGGAATCGATTTCATCAAAAAATAAAATTGTGGGCGCAGCCTGCTTAGCCGTTTTGAAGACATCCCGAATGGCTCTTTCGCTTTCTCCTACAAACTTTGAAATCAAACTGGGGCCTTTGACCGAAATAAAATTCACCCCACTTTGACTGGCTACGGCCTTGGCTAATAAAGTCTTTCCTGTGCCAGGAACTCCATAGAGTAAAATTCCTTTGGGGGCAGTGGTATTGGCTTTCTTAAAGATATCAAAGTATTTAAGCGGCCATTCCACGGCTTCTTTCAATTCCTCTTTGATATTCTCTAATCCCCCCACATCTTCCCATTTTACGTCTGGGACCTCCACAAAAAACTCCCGAATTGCTGAAGGCTCAACTTCTTTCATTGCCTCTAAGAAATTATCCATAGTGACTTCTAATTTCAGCAAGGTTTCATAAGGAATATCAGCCATCTCAAAATCTATCGTGGGTAAAATCTTTCTCAACGCACACATGGCTGCTTCTCTACACAATGCGGCTAAATCCGCTCCCACAAATCCATGGGTAATCTCCGCTAGTCTTTCCAAACTGACATCCTTGGCCAAAGGCATTCCCCGGGTATGAATCTCCAGAATCTGGAGCCTACCGTTTTTATCAGGAATGGGGATTGATATCTCTCGGTCGAAACGGCCTGGTCTTCTTAAAGCGGGGTCTAAAACATTAGGTATGTTGGTCGCGCCGATCACAATGATTTGTCCTCGCGCTTTCAGACCATCCAGAAGGGCGAGAAGTTGTGCTACCACCCTTCTTTCAACCTGTTTTTCTCCACCCATTTCTTCTCTTTTGGGGGCAATAGCATCAATTTCATCAATAAAGATAATGGCCGGGGCATGGGCTTGCGCATCTTCAAATACACTCCTCAGACGTGCTTCGCTCTCACCGTAAAATTTACCCATGATCTCCGGGCCTGAGATGTGCGTAAAATAGGCATCGGTTTCATTCGCGACGGCACGAGCGATCAAGGTCTTTCCTGTCCCTGGGGGACCATAGAGCAAAACACCCTTAGGGGCATCGATCCCTAATCTCTCAAACACCTGAGGACATCTTAAAGGAAGCTCTATCATCTCTCTAATTCTTTGAATCTGCGCGCCTAGTCCTCCAATATCTTCATAGGAAATCTTAGTTTGCCCCGCCTCTTTCTGTTCTTTTATCTCCATTCTAATGAAAGTGGTGGGATTTATCAAAACCACACCCTCAGGTGCGGTATCCAACACCTTAAAATCACATGACCTGGAACCAAAAAGGAGAGCTCTTATTCTATCTCCTGAAGTAATAGGCAGACCGTCTATAAGCGAACCGATATATTTAGTGTCTTTATCCCTTTGGAGAAGGCTAGATACAGTGAGAGGCAAGAGGGTAATTCTATGGGCAGGTTTATAATCGATTTTACGGATTTTTGCCTTCTCATCCAATCCGACTTGAGCATTTTCTCTTAAGATTCCATCGATCTGAATGAGCTTCTTTCCCCTCTCTTCTGCATAACAAGGCATGACCTTAGCCGGTGTTTTTCTCTTCCCCTCGACCTCAATGATATCGCCCACTTCTAATCCCAGGGTCTGCATATCTTGTGGGTCAATCCGAGCAATGCCTCTTCCTACGTCTTTGGCTGGTGCCTCTTTGACTTTTAATATCATACTTGAGTTTGGCAAATTTTCGAATTTGTCGTCGGAAAAGTCTCTCGGATCGCAAAAACAGGTTTTCGATACCACAAAATTGCTTTCTCGACGAGAACTACCTGAAAATACGGCCCAAAAGCCCGAAAAAGTGCCAAACTCAAGATCATAGAAAAGTGAGTAGACGGGAAAATTTCTCTAAAGACTCAACACCTTTAACCTCTTGCGCTTGTAAAGAGATAACCGTCATTCTTAGGTTAGGAAATTTTCTTCTTATTTTTTGAATATATTCTTGGTGCGCTTGACTTCTCTGCCGGCAAAATTCACAATTTCCCTCTTTACTCTTCCCCCAAGATCTTCGCTCTAGAAGCAAAACATCGTTTATGACCAATTGTTTTACCTTTATTCCATATTTATGCAAATTATCCACTAACCTTTCTGTCTCTAAAATTGCCATATCCTCAGGGATCGTCACCGCAATAAACTCACTAGCCCTGCCATCTCGTAAGAGGCCCTCAATTCGCTTAACGGTCTTTTTCATCTCTACTAAAAAACCGTCAGCGGTATCAGGATGATATTTCCCAGAAAAACTTTCCACCATATACCTGTACTTCCAACGCATCTTAGCTAAAACTTTGATCCAATCATCCAGAAGTTGAGGTAGGGTTAATAGCCTTAAGGCATGACCCGTGGGTGCAGTATCAACGATGTATTTATCGTACTCGCCTTCTTCTATCAAATCTACGATGGTCTTAAATCCCATCACCTCATCAATGCCGGGGATGGGTAAACTGAAGATAGCGTTGATATCTTCCTCATCTAAATAGGTCGAGTTATCTAAAATCTTTTTTATCTGCTCTTGGTACTTTACCTTAAATTGCGAAAGAGCCTTTTCTGCGTTTATTTCTAAAGCATTGAGATTCCTTATCCCCTTGATCTCTTTTATCTGACTTCCGATTTCTTGGCCTAAACTATCCGAGAGCGAATGTGCAGGGTCCGTGGAAACAAGAAGTGTTTTAAAATCCCTTGACAGATAAAGACCTGTGCTTGCAGCACAACTCGTCTTTCCTACACCGCCCTTTCCACCAAATAAAATTAGCTTTAAAGCATCTTCTTTTAATCCGGTTAAGGCCATTTATCTCCAGAACAATTCTTGATAGTAATGCGTCCTCTAAAAAATTGCTTTTTTGTCATTCTTGTGATACTATTTTTTAGGAGATGATGAATATGAAAACTCAAAAAATCGAAACAATTCGTAAAAAGTTCCACAGAGAATGGCTTTTGATTGCAATAAATAAAATGGATGAAAAAAAAACCATACCATTAACTGGCAGACTTCTAGCTCATACTCCACATCGAGATGAGATTTATCGTAAAGAAATGAAATATCGGGGCAATACTCTGACAGTTTATTCTGAAGATGGCCTTCCTGAAGGATATGGCGCAGCATTCTATTACCAAAATGTCTAAGAGACATCTCCTGCCCGGTTTTATTCCCAATATTATTACTGTTTACGCGCAAATTGTTGGCCCAAAAGATACTAAAACCATTAAGGTGGTTTTGGATACAGGCGCTTCTTATACTATGATCCCTGTCAGAAAAGCTATTGAAATTGGCTACGATCCTTCTCTTATCGATAAAAAGATAGAAATATTCACTGCTAGCGGAATAGAATATGTTCCCAAAATCACTATTGCTTCTCTCAAATGTCTGGGCAAAGAGGTCAAGAATATAGAGGTAGTCTGTCATGAATTGCCTCCCCAAGCTCCAGTTGATGGTTTGCTTGGTCTCAATTTCTTGGTTCATCTTCCTGCCTTTATCGAATTTTATCAAAAGATCCGTCTCGCTTAAGAGCTCTGGAATTTTTGTACCTTAATTTCCAAAATCCCGTTTTTATAACTTGATTCTAAAGTTTCTGGCTTTACCTTTGCCGGCAGCAAAACCTCTTTATGGTATTTTCGATCACCACTCTGGGCTGAAATATCCAAGACATCTTGCTTTAAATCTAACTTTATATTTTCTTGGTTTACTCCGGGCATCTCTGCATAGACTCGTATTTCCTCCTTTTCATCAAAAACGTCGGTCATAGGCTCTCTTACTTCATCCACTGTAGGCCCTTTGGGAGTCTTTTTAATATTGCCAAAGGACTCAACAATGGGTTTACCACCCACAGCTGTCTTTATCGAAAATCCAAAGACCCCTTTCATGCCCTCTTTCACATGACTTAAATCTATCTCACCTTTTTTCTTGATTTCATCGCCCTTTTCTTTGAGCTGGCTGGCAAGATCAACCAATTTGCCAATACCGTCAAACAATCCCCCTAAACTTAACTTTCCTATACCAAAATCAAATTCCAAACCTTCCTCCTTTTTCTCTTTCTTAGATTTCTTCTCGGCCATCTGAAACCTCCTGTGGTGTTGCCTCTTCTTCTTGAACCCCTCTGTGTCTTACCACGACACCTTTGCCTTTACAAATACTACACGGGAGGTTGCTTCCGCGCTTTCTCCCCAATCCTTTACACAACGGACAAATCTCGATTGTTTCACTTTCGATCGATACAACCCCCTTCCCTTTACAGACAATACAGGTAAGGTCTCGATTTAAAAAGGCCCTCCCCTCTCCCTGGCAATAAGCGCAAACAACGGCAAGTCCCAGCACAGTGACTGTCCCTTTGCCAGAACATCCCGGGCACCTTATGGCTTTATTATGAGAGACAATCCCTTTTCCTTTACAAAAACCACAGCGATAAGAATCTCTATTTAAGACTTCGCCAATCTCACCTACTTTTTGATTCTTCCAGTCAAAGACCTTCCAATCCATTTTTAGCCTTAGTATTTTATGGACATTGTTTTTAAGGGCTTCCTAGGTAAGGAGTGGCCATAAGTCCTTGCACCTGTCTCTATTTCTTTCTTAAGCTTCTCCATACGTTGAGCAATACTATCTAATTGCGTTTGAGCACTGTTTCCTCTTTTATCCAAGCTGAATTTTTCTTTTTCTAACCTGGCTCTTTCCCGGTCAAGCACATATAACTCTAAGTAACTTGACCTCATAGCCTTTGGAATAGAACGCGCCCCTATGGAGTGCATTCCTTTTATATCGCTTACTGTCTGAAGTTGAGAGATACTTTTCATCTTCTATACCCTCCCTGCTTTTTTACTAATGAACAATTTCCTGGCTTTCTTCATCCCTCCAATCGTTAACTCCAATTTATCACCCGGCTTAATCTCCAGCGCTTTACGAATACCCCGTGAAAGTGTAATTTTATGACTTGTATCCATCCTAGTAAATACACGAATCAGTGGCAAAATTTACCTCCTAGAAAACAGCTGGGGAAATTGATCTCAGATGTTTGTCCACCAGCTGTTTCACTAATTCTTTTACCCGATTTTGATTCGTCTTAGAGCCTACTCTACTTGTTTCGGAAGACAAAATGTCCTGGCAAACTTGAGTAAATACACCGTTAGACTGGGCAACGGTCAGACGTTGAACAGCCAGGGTCTTGGCAATCATAATACAGGCACGCACCGTGGGCGGAAACTCACACTTACCAGAATCACGCAGTTGCCGAACAATATTCACAATAGTCTCAGAATCGTGTCGGGGAAGCCTAACCTTTGCCCGGGTGATCGCCAGCTCTGTCTCGTAGTCAAAGTAGTCTAAATCGATGGTAATCATCCTATCCCGCAAAGCATCCTGGCTTCTATGCACACCCGCATATTCTTCTGGGTTACTGGTAAAAAGAGCGGTAAATTCTGGATGCACCTTTAAATAGGGCTGTTCCCCGCCTCTTCCGACTGGTAAATCCATAATCTTCTCCTGTAAGATGGCAAGGAGGATATTGTTTGCCTCTGGCCGGGAACGGGTGAATTCATCGTAAATAAGTGTAAATCCGTATCTACAGGCTACGGTTAAGCGATTATCCACCCAATGCTTAGTCATGTCTTCTTCCATCTTCATAACTCTTGAGACAAAACGATCCACTACCTTTCTAAACCGATAACCGTGCTCACCACCCACCAATTCGGAGGTCGTAAATTCCTCGTCACCGTGAATTAATACAACGGGTTTCTTAAGCTTGCTGGCTATGTGCATGGCCAAGGTGGTCTTGCCGCACCCAGAATTTCCCCTAAAGTGCACCGGGAAACCTGCTTTAATATAGGCCAGGGCTCGATGGGTCAAATCTTTTACGTGTTTTGTCTCTACAAAGTCTGATAGAGGGCTTGGTTCAAGCACCGTGGTCATCTCATCAATCATTTCTTTCTCACCTCGCTTCTTTTTGGGTAATCTTCTTAAAACTTTATTTTGCCTTTTTCTCCTTTAAGGTTTTCTGCATTTCATTCCAATTTCTGCTTGCACCTTCCAAATCTGAACGCACTGCCTTTTGACTCTTTTGAAAATCTTTCCTTAGCGACCCGACATCTTTGGTTAAATCTTCTCTGCCTTTAGAAAGATTTTCTTTTAAACTCTTGGCCATTTGGTGGTGCTGTTTTTTAAAATCATCCACCAATTTTTGGGCACCATCCCTAATGTTTTCCGTCTCTTCCTTAACATCCTTAAGCGAATTTTTTCTTTCCGCAGAACTATTCACAATACCTTGGCAAATAGATTCCATACCATTGGATATATTACCCATTGATTAACCTCCTTCTTTTCGTACAACCCCTTTTCCTTGACAAGCACTACAAGGAAGATTCCCATCGACCTTCCAGCCTCTGCCGCCGCAATAAGCGCATTCTTCTTTCGCGCCTCTAAAGGCAGTAACCCCTTTTCCTCTACAAGCAGAGCAGGTCATTCTTGAGTGAGGGTGAATTCCTGTTCCTTCACAAAAGGCACATTCTACATACGGCCAACCCACTTCCACTTGACCGGCTCCTTTGCATACCTGGCAGATAGCCAATTTTGAGAGGAGACCAAAGGGGTCTTTGCCCTTCCCTTTACAAAAGGCACAAGTAACGAGGCTCATGACCAGACCCCTCTATCTTTTGCCTCTTTTCCTTTTCTTTTTCTTCTCAGGGACTTCTTCAGCGGTCGTGACCTTCTCTCCTGCCTCAACTTTGGCCATGACCCCGCCTTCTCTAGATTTGGCCAAAGTCGATGCCATTCCCTGCCAGGTCCGTCTTGCTGCAGCCATATCCGAGCGATATTCTCCAAGAAGCGTTTGGGCATTGTTGACTATGCCTTTAACTGTAGTTTGAATCTCCCTTACTTCTTTGGTAAGCTTATCTTTAAGCTCCTGTGACATTTCCTTGTGGTCTTTATTAAAACCATTCCTCATTGAACTCACATCCTTCGTCAAATTCTTTACAAACTCTGTGATACCCTTGACAAAATCGGTCAAAGCCTTTGTCTGTATCTCACTCATCTGATGACGGTTCTTCTCAAACCCTTTAAGCAGTCCACCTACATTTTTGGCTAAATCCTTGGCGAAATTACCCAAGCTTTCTAACTGCTCAGCTGCCATCTTCTTCCTATCTTGCGCAAACCCTTTTATGGTTTTGCGGGCATCGGCCACTAATCTATGAGTATCAGCTACTAAACCACTCAGTGTTTTTGCCCGACCGTCGTAAGAAGCAAGGATATCCTCGGTAAGCCTTTTCATGCCTTCTCCTATTGTCATTTTCGTGCCTCCTTTTTTGTTAATGATTCCTTTCTTTTCTTTTTGAACTCAACCAATAGAGAGTGAACCACTTCTCTTCTTTTTCGAACCTCTTGTTTTCTTTCTCCTTGGCAGGCTAACCGCTCTTTATGGCAACCCGCAAACTCCCTAAGCATAGATTTCAAGTGATTTATCCTTAGCTCTCTTCCTCGGGCCAAAAGCTCTAAAAATTTTTCCATCATCTCTCGCTGACTCTTCTGAAAGGCTTTTAACTGAAGACTAACCTCCTGTTTTCTTTTATCTTGTTGAGTAAGAATCTGAGCCATCGTGTCTTGGGATTCTCGGGCTTCTTGTATTTGACCTTTGGCAAGAGCCTCCTTAATCTTAGCCAAATGATCTCTTAAAAAAGCTACCATCTGTCTTTGTTCGACAAAATAAACGTTGATAACATCCCTTATGTCATTCTCCCCTTCTATCTGAATAGACAAAATACTCTGCATGATCCGGTCGAAATCCTTCTTTCTTAAATTTTCATTCTTGGCGAGGACATCGCGCAACTGGGCATTAATCTCTTCTGTTAAGTGGTTTAGTCCAAGGAGGGGCCCTTGAAATTCGCTAATAATAAATGGTGTGGGATCAAGGAGTGGATCCATGTTCTCAATTTTTCTCTCATAAGAAGACATAATATCTTCCCCTACAACATTTACATTCTTTAAATTTAAGGTCTCTGACATGATATTCCTCTCTTTACTGCTATACCCTAACCCCGCGATAAGGCCAAAGAATCTCACTGGAAGAAAATTAAGTCCTTGCTGGGAAAGAAGAATCTTGGCGCGTCATGCTTCTCTCTCACCTTATAAGTGGATTAAGGATGAAGCGGCAAGAATCCCTCTTTCCGCCAATCTTTTTGGCGGAGACCTTATCCTTGCCTGACAGCAGGCAGGCTTCCCTTAGGCTGCTGTTGCGGTCAAACCAATCGCTTCAGCATACTTCAGATAGGTCTCAACGGAAGCCACCACTGCTCTGGCCTCAATAGCGAGGATTTCAATCCCCACTAGCGAGACTCTGACCCAGGCGTCAATGACGACACCCTTGTCTAGGATACGATCCACAACTTCCACTAGACTGGAAGAACCGATCGCTTTTTCGACAGCCATGTTTCTCACCCCCTTTCATTTTTAAATTCCGCTTTTTCAGCGATAAAATCTCTTTCCTACCCTTCTGTTTTTGGCCGCTCTTCCCTAATATATTACTTGAGTTTGGCACTTTTTAGAGTTTCTCGACGATATCAGTAAAATTGCCATTTCAGGCCATCTCAACAACAAAGAGCAAAATTTGCCAAACTCAAGTATATTAGAGAAGCCACTGGTTAAAAAATTTACTCTTTAAGAATTTTATTAAAATATTTCTCTGCCTTACCTCTTCCTGCCAAGCCAAAAGCCAAAGCGAGTGCTAATACTAATCCTGCTAAGATGCCGCTCTTTTGAACTATGGGCTGTTGTTCCCCGGCTTGTTGCGGTGCTGCCAAAACAGGAAAAACTACTATACTCAACAGAAGAAGAATAGGAATGAAACTCTTGCAAATTCGTTTCATCGACGCACCTCCCTTTCTGTTCAACTAAGGCTCTTTCAACTGAAACTCTGCCCCTTCGGTGTTATTAGCCATGCGGGACCCAGGTTAGACTATCTTCTCGATTAGTCCTGATCTAACCCAACAAAAAACCTAAGTCCCGCTTCTTATAAAGGAAGACTTAGGTTTTAAAAAAATATTTTACCATCGGCTATCTTCTCGATTTACCTTAGGTTATTTGAGCCATCGGGCTCATTCCTATCATGCTTCCCGAGGCTCAGTTATTTTAAATATCGTTTGTTCTTTCTCTCTCCCACCGCTCAGTCAATTCTAAGCCAATCCGTTTACCATCATTGGAAACGATAAATACAATCCTTCCCCAACTGTCAAGTATCCGAAGACCTTCCTCTTTTACATTAAGATCACCTTTACCAAAGATCTCCAGCATTTTCCCCAATACTTCTCTTAACCCCTGTGCCTCTTCCTTACTTAATTCAAGCACTCTTTTTTCTTTTCTCATTACCCTCTACCCCATCATTTCATTTTTCTCCAATTGGAGAACTGCTTATACGCTTCGAGACTGTATTCAAAGACACTGGAAACTAGTCTCATAGCTTTAGCCCCTTAGAAAAGAAAACAATCTGCTCTTTGACTTCTTTGGTGAGGATACAAAAATTTTTTAAGAGAGAGACGGTGGGAGTGTAGGAGTTGGGTAGCCTTAATCATCTTAAAAAATTCTGGGCCCTATTATGTGGAGTCCCCACGGGCAAAGCCCGTGGGGACTCTGCCCCTTCGGGGATTATTAAAGAAGTAAACTGAACGAACTTATTTCGCATTTCCTGTAAGACTGAAGAGATGCTTACGAAACTTCATGCATTTAAAAAACTATTTCATGGATAGACTTAAATATGGAGGCTAATCTAAACTATCTTTGGCAATTGATCCAAGATAAAAACCCGAACTTTGATAAACAACTGTTGATGATTCCTCCGGTGGACTTAGATCAACTCCTCCGCTGGAAACATCTTTTACTCAACAAGGGGGGTAACGATCTCTTGACCGTTCCCTTATTTCTTATTATTTGGTGGGCTTAAAGGACAGGCCTTTCGGGGTGGGATCCCTTATGAGTTCTTCAACCCTTTCTTAAGGGCGGTGAGTTCGTTGACAATATTGCCGGCCCAGCGATACACATTATTTTCCTTGACTGTTCTGCGCAGATTTTCCATTCGTCGTTTCTTCTCGGCCAGAGGCATTTCTACGGCCGTCTTGATCCCATCAGCAAATTCTTCTGTGGAGTAAGGATTGATGGGGATGGCATCCGTCAATTCCCGGGAGGCCCCGGTAAAGCAGCTTAGGATGAGCACGCCGTTTAAATCCCGTTTGGAGGCCACATATTCCTTGGCGACCAGATTCATGCCATCGTGAAGGGAGCTCACAATACAGATATCCGCCAAGGCATAAAAAGGCGCGATCTCCTCCAGGGAAAAATGCCTTTTCAAGTACACAATGGGCTTGACGGAATCATCCTGATATTTCCAATTGATTTTCTCCACGAGTTCTTCAATCTCGCTCATCAGATCGTGATAGCGCTTGATATGGGTGCGGCTAGGCGCGGCCAGCTGGACAAACGTAAATTTATCCTTGTATTGCGGATATTTCTCCAAGAACCGATCCACGGCCAGCATCCTTTCAACGATCCCTTTGGTGTAATCAATGCGGTCGACCCCCAGGGCCAGGATTTTATTTTCAAACCGGAATTCCCGTTTGAGGGTTTCCATCTCTAAGGGAGGAAGTTGCGCAATCTCCTCGATCGCCTGATGATCGATGCTGATGGGGAAGGTTCTAATCAATGTCTCCTTATTTCCCTGAATCACGCTGAACTTCTCCATATCCACGCGCGACTCCAGAAAGCGGTTGGCGGCATCCAGAAAATTGTTGCAATGGTATTGCACGTGAAAGCCGATCAAATCACAGCTCAACATCCCTTCCAAAATCGTTTTTTGATAAGGACAGATCGAAAGGGCCTCGGGGTTAGGCCAGGGGATATGCCAGAATAAGGCCACGATGGCATCCGGCCGTTTTTCCTTGATCATCCGGGGAAGAAGGGCGAAATGGTAATCCTGGATGAAAATAAACGGATTTTGGGCCGGCAGTTCCTCTAATACGGCATCGGCAAATTTGCTGTTGGCCTTTTGATACATCTGCCAGTCGGCTTCTCGAAAGATGGGCCGTGTGTGGGTGATATGGCACAAGGGCCAAAGCCCCTCGTTGGAGAAACCATAATAATACCCCTCTTCCTCCTCTTTCGTCAGCCAGACGCGTTTGATGATGTAGCGATTGTCCTCGGGCGGTACGCCCAGTTTATCTTGAGAGTTGACAAACTTTTTATCCGCATCGCCGCTGCCGTGGGCAATCCAGGTTCCCCCGCAGGCCCTCAGGATAGGATCAATCGCCGTGACCACACCGCTGGGCGGTCTCAAGCAGCGCACGGCATTGCGGTCTTTATCAAAAACATGCATATAGGGTTCGCGGTTAGAAACCACAAACAAGGCATTGTCGCCCAGTTTCGCCTGAATCAAATGAGAGAGCTTCTTCTGGGTCCACAACTCTTCTTTTTGAATATTGACATGGGCTTCTTGCGAAAGGGTCCGGCGGGCAACCCTCAGGCTCAAAGCCACCTGCTCGACCTGGCTGGCCAGCCGGCCGATCTCATCTTTTCTTTGAAAAGGGCGCAGGTCATTGGTCTCGCCTTTTTGAAAACGATAAAACCATTCTGTCAACTGTACGATCGGCAGGATAAAAATCCTCCGTTGGATAAGACCCGTAACGAGGACAATCATAACAACCAAGACAATAAGGCTGATGCTGATTCTTTTCCAGATTTCGGTTAAGCGAGTATAGACATAGGAGGTGTCGTGAAGGATTTCGATTAAACCGAGGAGGCTGCTTCGGTCATCGAGAATGGGCAAGATATAACTGTAAAGAGTATATTCCTTAAATTCTTGGACCCGGCCGCGTGCGCTACGATCCAATAAGGTCTGAAAAATATAGGGCTTATTTTGGTTTTCCCAGTCGGACAATCGATCCGTCTTGGCGAAAATGCCTCCTTCCTTATCATAAATGACGCATCCCTGTAGATGCTCTCGGTGCTCGACTTTCTCCTCAATAAATTCGGCGTTCTTTAAATCCCGACTCAGAAGGATCTGTCTCACCGAAAGCTCCATCCCCTCGGCGATGGCTTTGGTCTTACGCTTCAAATCCTCCCAGAGCCTTTCTTCTTCCAGGCGCACTTGGAAGACACCGAAGACTGTGAAGACCGCTGCCACGAGAATCAGAATCGGCAGGAGAAACAAAAGGATCTTTTTCATAGTTCCCAATCTCCTTGAAGGGTGATTGTATCATAAAAAGATTAAGGGAGGCTCAAAAAATACGCGGGGCCCGCCCCCCGCCATGAATCGTGGCGGGGGGCGGGCCCCGCGCGCACTACCCAAAACTCATCCAAACGGATGAGACAAAAGAGGGGAAGGCCTCCGTTAACTTCCCAGATTTCTTCTCTGGGACTGCTGTCTCTGCTGGGGCTGATCTTTTTGCTGGGCCCCTGCCTCCAGTTTAGCGATCGAGGTGGCGATCTTTTTATCGCCCTCCTCCTTATACTTGACTCTGACCTGGTCACCCTGCTTGAGGGTCTCCAACGAGGCAATCTCCTGTAGCTTGGTTTGAGGATTGACCTCCAAGGTCACCTCCTGGCTTCCTTCTCCCTCTTTGGGCATACTAGAGATAGTGATCATGTCTTCTTCGACGCTTTTAACCGCGCCCTCCAAAGACTTTTGAAAACCCCATAAAGCCAGGGCCTGACTTACAGGTAACAAAACAAACACGGCAATGACTGTAAAGGCTAACGCTTTTCTCATCTCTCTTCCCTCCTTTCTTTCAACCTACGTCTCCCCTCTTTTTTGTCAGTTTAATTATATAATCTGAGAATTAAGAGAAGATTAAAACAAAATTAAAAGGGGTTAATGTAATCTTGCCGTATTGAAAAGAAAAAAACGGCCTTCAATTTTCTATCGCCTCAATGCGTATTTTATAAAAGTTATTCCATAAAACAAAAAGCCAATCAGCCCATAATACAAAATCACCGCTCCCAAGGAAAAGCTTTTCAACTGAAAATATGCGCCCGGAATCTGAACAAAGAAGAAGACGCTGGCCACCATACAATTGAGCAAGACAACAATGCAGTTGGCAAACGCAAAAGCCGCCCCGGGAAATATCACCCCCATCGCCAGAAGCCCCATCCCTAAAAATATAATCAACGAAGCCAGGGGAACGATGACCAAATTCGCGATGATGACAATCGGCGTAATCAAACGGAAATAATAAGCCACCAGGGCAACGACCCCCAAATAAGCCGCGAAGGAGATGGCCAGGGACTGCAGGAAAAATCTTATGACCTTAAATCTGATCAAGGATAATCGTCCTTTTCTTCGGGGCTTTTCCTGTTCTTCGGTCTCTTCTTTAACCCCAGGCAACCATTGATAAAATAAACCCATAAATCTGGAATAAAAAAGAATAATAAAGAAGACACTGATAAATGACAATTGGAACCCGACATCAAACAGGTTCAGAGGATTCATCAATAAGAGAATTAAGGCCGCAGCGCAGAGGGTGTTCATCGCTTCCTGCTCCCGCTCAACAAGGAAACTCGTCAGGAAGACCACGGCCATGATCGTTGCCCGCACCACCGGCGGTTGCCCGCCGGTCAGGAAGGCGTAGAAAACCAGCAAAAACATGGTCAAGACATATTGTCCTTGCCTGGGGATCGGGAAGATCTTTAAAAAGAGAAATATCCCGTAAGCGACAATGCCGATGTTAAAACCGGATATCGCAATAATGTGGGCGACGCCCGAAAGCTTAAAGAGATCGTAAACATTCTTCGGGATATCATAACGGTCGCCTAAAAGAAACGCCTGCATGAGACCGGCTTCCGGACTAGGCAGATGATCTTTAAGAACATCTCTTAGCCTCTGTTTTAATCGAAGGGAAAGATCTTTAATAAAATGCCCCTGCTTGCGGGCCAGCACTTCCACGCGGCCTTTTTTCTTGACGCTCAGGATAAACGGTATGCCTTTGCGATAAAGATAATCTCGGTAAGAAAAACTGCTTTCTTTAGAGAAATTGAAAGGCCGGTGCAATTTCCCCTCTAAAACCACATTATCACCGTAGCGAACATCCTCTTGACGAAAAAGATTGACGAGAAGGTCTCCCCGCTTTTCTTCCCATCCCCATGGGAATTGAATCCGCTTGACCTCCAATGTGAAGACCGTCTTCTTTCCTTTAAAGAAAGCCCGTTTCTCCACATCCGAGACAACCACCCCTTCCACCAAGACAGGCTCTTGACGATCGTAGTAAGACAGATACGAAATATGGTCAGAAGAAAAGGTCTGATGGTTCTTGGCATAAACCGCGCCTAAAAAAATAAGGGAGAGCAACAGAAGAACAGTGGAAATTTTTGTTTGGCGGGTCAAAAAACCCGAAAGCATCAATAATGCGGCCAGAGAAGAAAAAAACGCAAACGGAATCTTAAGGCATTCCTGGAGGACAATCCCACAGGCGAAACACACACAAATCCACACCAAAGGACGATGGGTGTAAGGCGCTTTGGTCATGGCTTCCCATGCTTTTGCGGTAAAGTGGTCTTTAAAAAATGGAGCTTCTCAGCGATCGCAGGATACCGTTTACCCAGATACTGCAGGGTGGCACCGATCCAAAACACAAAAGCCAAGAAGATAAGAACCAACCGTTCTTGTCGGGTGAGATGGAACATGGAATTTTTCCTAAGGGGAAAGGGGAAGCTAGGAAAGGGAAGCGCTCTAAATCACCTCAAATCACAATATTCACAAGCTTTTGGGGAACCACAATGAATTTCTTAATTTCTTTTCCGTCTAGGAGGGAGCGAATTCTGGGATTCGAAAGAGTCATCTCTTTGATCTTCTCTTCCGGGCTCTCGGGGGGGACTTCGAGTTTTCCTCTCAATCGGCCGTTGATCTGAATCACGATCGAGATGACCTCTTCTTTCAGAGCGCGCTCGTCAAACGCGGGCCACGGCGATTTGCTGATCCTGGAGGATTTTCCCATTCTTTGCCAAAGCTCCTCGCACACATGCGGGGTGAAAGGGGTCAACAACAAAATCACCGTTTCCAGGGCTTGATTGAGCAGGGCCTGATTGATCTTCTCCGAAGAATCCCCCATCGCACAATATTTCTCAATTTTATTGACCAAGATCATAATATGGCTGATGGCGGTGTTCAACTTAAAATCATGCTCCAGATCCTCGGTCACCTCTTTGATCGCCAGATGCCTTGGGCGTTCCAGACCTTTGTCGGGCTTAAAGGAGGCCTCGGCCGACAATCGACTGTTGGTTGGAGCAAAACGTTTCTCTACGAGATTAAACACCCGGCTTAAAAATCTTAAGGAGCCCTCCAAGGCCTGAGGATTCCATTCCAGCTGGTCCTCCGGCGGCGCGGCAAAAAGGATAAACAATCTTAAGGTATCTGCCCCGTATTGCTCGATCACGGCATCCGGATCCACGGTATTCCCCTTGGATTTGGACATGACTTCCCCACCTTTAAGGACCATCCCCTGGGTTAAAAGCCGGATAAAAGGCTCAGCAAAATCAATGAAGCCGAGATCCTTAAAAAACTTGGTGAAAAAACGCGAATACAAAAGATGAAGGATCGCGTGCTCGATCCCCCCGATGTATTGATCAACGGGCATCCAGTACGCGGCTTGGTTTTTATCAAAGATCTCCCGGTCATTTTGAGGAGAGCAAAACCGCAGAAAATACCAGGACGAATCAAAGAACGTGGCCATGGTATCGGTTTCTCGCCGGGCCTCTTTGCGGCAGTGGGGACACTTCGTCTTGACGAATTCCGGACATTGCGCAAGGGGGCTTCCTCCCTGACCCGTAATCGGAATATTTTTAGGCAGCTTGACCGGCAGCTCGTTTTCGGGAACCGGCACTGTCCCACAGCTCGGGCAATAAACAATAGGGATGGGCGTTCCCCAATAGCGCTGCCGGGAGATCAACCAATCGCGTAGCCGCCATTGGACCGTCATTTTGGCCATGCCCTGATTCTCCATCCAGCCAGCGATCTTTTTCCATCCATCTTGATTCGATAAACCCGTAAACACCCCGGAATTCACCTGAACCCCGTCGCCTTCGTAAGCAACCGGAAGATCTTCGGGCTTTTGATCCGAATGAGCCGGGTCCTGAATGACGATCCGCACCGGCAGATTGCGCTCGCGGGCAAAAAGAAAATCCCGCTGGTCGTGGGCGGGGACCGCCATGATCGCGCCGGTCCCGTAATCCATCAAGACATAATCCGCAATCCAAATGGGAATGGCCTCTTCATTGACCGGATTAATGGCGTATTGCCCGGTGAAGATCCCCTCCTTCTTTAAATCGCCGGACATCCGGAAACTTTTAGATTCCCGAGAGACTTTTTCCACAAATTCCGCGACCGACTTTTCGGAGGTGGTGCCGGCCACAATCTTGTTCACCAGAGGATGCTCCGGGGCAAGAACGACATAAGTCGCCCCAAAGATCGTGTCCGGGCGTGTCGTGAAAACCGGCAGGATGTCTTGGGTCTTTGGGACTTTAAAATAAATCTCCACCCCGAAACTTTTTCCGATCCAATTTTCCTGCATGGTCACAACCCGCAATGGCCAATGAGATAATTCCTTAAGGTCTTCTAAAAGGGGCTCGGCATAAGCCGTGATCTTCAAATACCACTGCTCCAGATCCTTCTGGATGACCTGGCTCTTGCAGCGCCAGCATACCCCGGCAATGACCTCCTCGTTGGCCAGGGTGGTTTCGCAATCCGGACACCAGTTGACCGAGGAGGATTTCTTATAAGCCAGGCCCTGTTCCAGCATCTTTAAGAAGACCCATTGATTCCAGCGGTAATATTCTTTATCGCAGGTCGTGATCTCCCGATCCCAGTCATAGGAGAAGCCCATTCGCTTAAGCTCCTGCCTCATGTCCTGGATGCACTGAGTGGTCCATTTTTGCGGATCGACTTTGTTCTTGATGGCCGCGTTTTCGGCGGGCTGGCCAAAGGCATCGTAACCGATGGGGTGCAGGACATGAAACCCCTGCATCATTTTAAAACGAGCGATCACATCCGCAATGGTGTAGTTACGGACATGGCCCATGTGGATTTTCCCTGAAGGATAAGGAAACATCTCCAGGACATAATACTTCCGCTGGGAGGGATCCGCCTCGACTTTGAAGATCGCCTCCTCATCCCAGATTCTTTGCCATTTCTCTTCGATGGCTTTTATTTCCTGCGTGGTATAGGGCATGTCGTTTTTTCTTTTACTATAACACAAAAGGGGATCGTATGATCCCCTTTTGTCTTTGCTTAAAATAATAATCTATAAACTGCTTGCCGTCAACTGCAGTTCTTTTTTGGCAATGGTGATCTCCGGAATTTTGGAGCTCCCCTTTTTGACCGTCAAGGTGTGGTAATTGGTATCGGCCTTGTAATAATCCACGCCGCGTTCTATAAATTGTTCATCCACCCTCTTAGGGGCAAAAAATCTTTGACAGATCTCTTTAGCCTTCGGGAGGCTGAAATTCTTGCAACAATAAATATCAATGGAGATATAGTCTTTGGGGGACAACGTATGGATGACGATGGAGCTTTCGATCAAGGGTGCCCATCCCGAGAGCCCGGCCTTGTCGGGAAAACGGATGGCATCGCTGCGGAATATGCTCGGAGGCGCCTGCTTTTCCATCCCTAAGTCTTCAACGATTTCATCGAGGAACTGGTAGCATAAACTCAAATCGTCACACACGCCGGGTTTGCAGTCGTAAAGATCCAGAAGCAACTGATAACCGAAGACCTGACCCTTCGATAGTGTTTTAATCAAAATCCTCCTTCTATTTTAAAAACGGAATTCTTTGATATTGATTTTAAATGTTTATCTTCAAACTTCAATGAAAAATTTAGAATAATTATACAACCCTACACAGAAAGTCAAAAAAAAATTTTGTCTTTTTTAAAAAGTGGTTTACGGCTCCTTCCCTTTATTCTCGAGGACAACGCCCTTGTTTTTCATTTGCATTTTCTTTGAAGATAAATTATTCTAATAATCATGAGAATCATCTTAAATGGCCAGGAAAAAGAATGTGCTGATGCCGTTAGCCTCAAAAACATTATTGAGCAGTTTTGCAAAGACTCGCGTTGTGTTGTGGCGGAAGTCAACGGCACCGTTGTCAAATCCCCTCAATGGGCCCAGAAGATTTTATCCGCGGGCGATACCGTTGAGCTGGTCAACTTTGTGGGGGGAGGCTGAAGATGAGAGAAATCCAGACACCGCAGAGTGCTCAAGTTCCCGTGGAAGACCCTCCTTTAATCATTGCGGGTCGCTCCTTTCAAAATCGCTTCTTCCTGGGGACAGGCAAATTTAAAAACAAATCCGATCTGACCGAAAGTATTATCGCCTCCGGTTCCCAACTGGTGACCGTGGCCTTACGACGAATCGATTTGGAGCGTCATCCTGAGAACATTCTCGAACACATCCCGAAGGATGTGATCCTTATGGTGAATACCTCCGGCGCCCGGAATGCCTCTGAGGCGGTCAGGATTGCCAGGCTGGCCCGGGAATCGGGATGCGGCAGCTGGATCAAGATCGAAGTCATCAATGACACCAAGTACCTTCTGCCGGATAATTATGAAACCATCAAGGCGACCGAAATCCTGGCCAAAGAGGATTTTGTGGTCTTGCCCTATATGTATCCCGATCTTTACGTGGCGAGAGAGCTGGTCAAGGCCGGAGCCGCGACGGTGATGCCGCTGGGATCGTTGATCGGAAGCAATCAGGGACTTAAGGCTAAAGAATTTATCAAAATCCTCATCGAGGAAATCGATTTGCCCATTGTGGTGGATGCCGGGCTGGGTTCCCCCTCGCAAGCCGCGGAGGCCATGGAAATGGGCGCGGATGCGGTTTTGGCCAACACGGCGGTGGCTACCGCCCGTCATCCGGCGCTTTTGGCCAAGTCCTTTTCCCTGGCGGTTGTGGCGGGACGATTGGCTTACCTTAGCAAAATGTCATCGCAAAAAGATTTTGCCGAGGCCTCTTCCCCTTTAACCGGATTTCTTTTTGATCCGACTATTCCTTCAAACGCCGGACGTGAGTCCGGGGAGCTTCACCATGATCACCCTTCCTGAGATCAAAAAGATCCTGAACGATCAAAATCAGGAAACAACGGAAACGCTCGCGCAGGAGGCCCGACGTGTTACAGGCCAGCACTTCGGACGGACCATCTCGCTTTACGCGCCCTTGTATCTATCGAATTACTGCTCGAGCTACTGCACCTACTGCGGCTTTCACAGCCGCAACCGGATCCAAAGGATCAAATTGACCCCAGATCAGATGCATCCGGAAATGGCGAAGGTGGCCCAAACGGGAATCGAAAACATTTTGCTTTTGACCGGCGAATCCTATAAACTCACCCCTCTTTCCTATCTTAAGGAGGCGGTGGATGTGGCGAAACAATATTTTACGAGTATCAGCCTCGAGGTGCATCCCATGAAAAGACACGAATACCAGGAGCTTTTTCTCCACGGGGTGGATGGCGTTACGGTCTACCAAGAGACCTACGACCGTACGCGGTATCAAGAGGTGCATCTCTCCGGATTAAAAAGCAATTATGATTATCGATACGAAACGCCCGAGCGCGCCGCCGGCGCGGGGATCCGGCAGATCTCGATGGGCATTTTACTGGGACTCGCCGATGTCAGCAAGGATCTTTATACCCTCTATCAGCATCTGCATGATATGGAGAAAAGCTATCCCGGGGTCGAATACAGCCTGTCGTTCCCCAGGCTGCGGCCTATCAAGGGAGAAGAATTTGCTGTTTGTTGTGTCGATGACGTCGCCTTTATTAAAATCATCTGTTTGAGTCGGATCCTTTTCCCGCGTGTGGGGATCAACCTCTCCACCCGGGAAAGCCCCTGCCTGCGTGATCATCTCTTAGGGTTAGGGGTCACCCGCATCTCGGCCGGTTCCAATACCTCGGTGGGGGGATATACCCTCCTGCCCCCCGAAGACCAGAATCCGCAGTTTGATATCGAAGACACGCGCAGCGTAGCGGAGATTGTCGAGATGCTCAAGGCCAGGAATTTTGATCCCGTCTTCACTGACTGGCGTCCGATCGGGAATCAATGAGAAAAATATTTCCGATATTAAGGAAAGTTTAAATCACCTTTTCAAACGCAAAGGAGGCAAGTCATGAAAAACATCACAATCGCATCGTTGTTCTCGGTTCTCATCATTGGAGTTCTCTGCTCGGCCACGGTTTGGGCCGAACAAGACGCCCACCTGATGGTCACTCCGGATGAGCTCGAATGGAGTGAGGTCGCTTCCTTGCCGGCGGGCGCAAAGCTGGCTGTCATCGAAGGGCCTGTGACCGAAGCCGTGCCGTTTACCTTCCGGCTGAAACTGCCTGCGGACTACAAAATCCCTGCCCACTGGCACCCGGCCATCGAGCATGTCACGGTTATTTCCGGGACCTTCAACATGGGAGTCGGAGACAAGCTCGACCCCTCCCAAACGCGGGCCCTGGTCCCGGGCAGCGTTGCCATCATGCAGCCCAAGACCAACCACTTCGCCTGGACCAAGGAGGAAACCATCATTCAAGTCCACGGTGTTGAGCCCTGGGCGATCAATTACGTCAACCCCGATGACGATCCGCGAAAGCCCTGAGCCAACGCTGACAAGGCGCGGCAGAGCCCCCACATGCTGAATTAGAATTTTACTTGCTTGTTGTTAATCTGCACGGTATATTAACACCTATGTTTGAACGCACCTTGCAGGGACGCCTGCCTCAATCAAGCTTTTTTGTTCGGACCCCGGTAAGTGGGAAAAAGCACCCTCCTCAAAAAGGAAAATACAGAGCTCTCCCTTGACTTGTTGAACCCTGAACTCCAATTGTTCTACAACAAGAATCCCTCGCTTCTTAATCAACAGATTGCCGATCTTAAACCCGACGCCACCATCCTGGTCGATGAGATCCAGCGTGTCCCCAAACTGCTCGATTGCATCCACGCTGCCATCGAACAACATTCTCAATTGCGCTTTATCCTCTGCGGTTCTTCGGCTCGCAAACTAAGACATGGCGGATCCAACTTATTAGGGGGGCGGGCTCTTTACAGGACCATGCATCCCTTAACCCTTGATGAACTGGGATCCTCGTTTCGTCTGCCGTGGGTTTTGGCCTACGGGACTCTTCCCAAAATCTACAGCACCTTGAAGCAAAACGATGTCCACAGCAGGCCCAGGGCCTTCTGAGAACATACGTGATCACTTATCTCAAAGAAGAGATTAAATCCGAAGCCCTCGTCCGTAATCTTCAGGGCTTTCAAAATTTCCTGGACGTCGCCTCGGCTCAATACGGGCAACAAATCAATTTCTCCGCCATTGCCCGGGACTGTCAAGTCGCTCTATCGACGGTCAAAGAATATTATTCCATCTTGGAAGACACCTTGATCGGGGGGCTTCTCTTCCCCTATCTCAGAAGCGTCCGAAAAAGGATGAGCCATCAACCCAAATTTTATTTTTTCGACAACGGCGTAACGCGCGCCCTTTTAGGGACACTGAAAGACCAGCCCTCGTTATTGGAACAGGGCCATCTTTTCGAACAATGGATCATTCAGGAAGTGGTGCGTTTGAACGAATATCTTCAAAAGGATTGGAAATTGACGTTCTGGCGCACGAGCCACGGGGCCGAAGTAGATTTGCTGATTCATCACAGCGCCAAAATCCTATACGCCTTGGAATGCAAGCTGACCCGCCAACCTTCTTCCAGCGACCTGTCGGGACTCAAATCTTTCCATGAAATCCATCCTCAGGTGCCTTGCTTTTTGGTGGCTCCTGTTCATCAGCCCTTGCGATTATCCTTTGTGCGGGTCTTGCCGCCCAAGTCTCTCTTTGAGGAGCTCAAAAAATCGTAATTCCCACCGGACAATGATCCGAGCCCATCACGTCTTTGAGGATGAAGGCCTCTTGGAGCCGGGGCCGTAAGGCCGGTGAGGTGCAGAAGTAATCGATCCGCCAGCCGATGTTTCTCTGGCGGCACTGGCTCATCGGACTCCACCACGTGTAATAGCCGCCGCCTTTTTCGAACTCCCGAAACGTATCAATAAATCCGGCTTTGATGATGGCATCGAAGCCCGCGCGCTCTGCGGGCGTAAAGCCGTGGTTCTTGATGTTGGCCTTAGGGTAGGTCAAATCGATTTCTTTATGCGCCACATTCATATCCCCGCAGAAGATGACGGGCTTTTTCTTCTCCAAGCCCTTTAGATATTTCAAGAAATCCACATCCCATTCTTTGGTGCGGTAGCCTAACCGCGCCAGATCACGCCCGGAATTGGGCACATACACATTGACCAGATAAAAATCCTTAAACTCCAGGGTCGTAACTCTCCCCTCTTCATCGTGCTTAGGGATTCCCAGGCCCTCTTTGGCTTCGAGAGGCTTGATCTTGGTCAAAACCGCGGTTCCCGCGTAGCCCGCCTTTCGGGCGTGATTCCAATATTGAGCAAAACCAGCGACCCCGATCTCACAGCTCTCGCCCCCTGATCGGGTCTCTTGGATGCACAAAATATCGGGATCATGTTTCTTCACAAAATCACCAAACCCCTTTTTGCAAACCGACCGGATGCCGTTGACATTCCAGGATATCAGCTTCATAGACTCACGCTCATGGTTTCTCTTCATTTGTTGGCGAAATCCGCCGAAGCTGAACACGAAAGTAATTCAGCGTAGGCGGATGAGTTTCATGGTTTAGCCTCGTCCTTTTTAAAATTGATTCTTTTAAAGCTCATCCGTAACTCTGGGGGTTCAATCCCTTAAGGCATTTTTCTTCTTTTCCTTCGCCGATAAGAAAAGACCCCGAAGAACGTCAGCACAATGTAAATAAAGCTTAAGTTGACGACCATTCTATTCTTGAGAAGATACTCCACCAGGACACCCGGGTCCTTCAAGAGCATCTCCCCCACCCCCGCCAGGATAAACTGCACCCAGAAGACCCTTAAAGGGGTCGCCAGAAGGGAAACCACAAAATATCTTTTAAACGAAATCCCAGTTAGACCGAAACCCAGATCCAGAAATCGGAAAGGAATAAGCGGGGCCGCCCTAAGGACAAAAATGCCCCAGAACGGCTCATCGGATTTTAAGTCCGGTTGCCTTTTTCGTTGCCAGGGAAGCTTCCGCTCAACGAACTCCCGGCCCAGGCCGCGACTCAGATGAAACAACATGACGAGATTGATCATCTCGGCGATCCAGACAAAAAGGGTACTGATGTAGGCTCCAAACAAAACTGCGGACATCATGCGAAAAACATCGTTGGCAAAAAACACAAAAAAGGTCACAACGACATACACAACGACAAAGACAGATCCTGATATCAAAAGGGGGAATTGGCTGAGCCAACTTCGATAGGCATCGATATCCAGAGGAACCCGTCTTCCCAGCCACCAGCATAAAAAAAGAAAGAGAATAAGGAGAGTGAACTTAAAACGAGGGCTTTGGGAAATGGTTTTTATAATCAACTGCGAAACTCAGCAAAAAGATCCGTGCTCAAATACCGCTCGCCCGTGCTGGGGAGGACCACAATGGTCATCTTCCCTTTGTTGTCCGGCCTCTTGGCCACCTGCAAGGCCGCCGAGAGCGCCGCGCCCGAGGAGATCCCGGCCAAAATCCCTTCCTCCCGGATCAGCCGCTTGGCGTAGGTGAAGGCTTCATCATTATCGACCTGTATAATCTCATCAATGATCTTCGTATTCAAGATGCTCGGGATGAACCCCGCGCCGATGCCCTGGATTTTATGAGGGCCGGGGCTTCCACCGGAAAGGACCGGCGAGCCTTTGGGTTCAACCGCGATCGCTTTAAAAGAGGGTTTCCGTTTTTTAATCACTTCGGCAACGCCGGTAATGGTCCCGCCCGTTCCAATCCCCGAAACCAAAATATCCGCCTTGCCCTCGGTGTCATTCCAAATCTCTTCGGCGGTGGTCTTGCGATGGATTTCGGGATTGGCCGGATTGTCGAATTGCTGGGGGATAAAATACCGCGGGTCGGATTTGGCCAGTTCATTCGCTTTGGCGACTGCCCCGCGCATTCCCTCGGGGCCGGGAGTTAAAATCAAGGTGGCGCCGAAAGCCCTCAATAAAGCCCGTCGCTCCAGACTCATGGTCTCCGGCATAGTGAGCGTGAGCTTATAGCCTTTTACCGCGCACACAAAGGCCAGGGCGATTCCCGTATTGCCGGAGGTCGGCTCCAGGATAATGGTCTCTTGGTTGATCTTCCCTGCTTTCTCGCCAGCCTCAATCATGGCAAAGCCAATCCGGTCCTTGACAGAGCCCAGCGGATTATAAAACTCCAACTTGGCGATGACCTCCGCCCCGCAGCCTTGCGTGACCTTGTTGAGCCTCACCAGCGGCGTTTTTCCAATCAGTTCGATGATGTCTCTTGCGATTTTCATAGAAGGGGATCCTTTGTTTGTTGAAATGAAGCCCCACCCAAGGACTTTCTCTCGTGGGGCAGGTAATTTGCCCGAATTATATCACTCTCATTTCATCAGTGTCAATCGCAAACTTATATTTTCTTGACAGACATCGTCGATATTTATACAATAGGCCGTCTCAAGCAGAATAAGGGGTGGGATAACCGCACAACTTAAGAGAAAGGGGGGCACAAGCATGGCTGTCCAAACGGCAACAAAAAGCAAAGAAGAGGTTCTCGTCTCAACAGATTGGGTCAATGACCATCTCAAGGATCCTAATGTTCGTGTTGTTGAGGTGGACGTGGACACCAAGGCCTATTCTGAAGGCCATGTCCCCGGAGCCGTGGGTTGGGCATGGGATAAACAGCTCTGCGATACCGTGCGCCGGGACATCATCCCTAAAGAAAAGTTTGAGCAACTGATGGGAGAATCCGGGATTGACAATAACACGACCGTCATTCTATATGGTGACAACAACAACTGGTTTGCGGCCTGGGCGCTGTGGCAGCTAAAAATCTACGGCCATAAGGATGTCCGGCTTATGAATGGCGGCCGCAAGAAATGGATTGCCGAAGGCCGGGAACTGACAACCGATGTGCCAACGTACACAAAAAAATCCTACAAAGCCCGCAATGCCGATTATTCCCTCCGGGCCTTTTTACCAGAAGTGATGAAGGCCTCCACCAAGCGTTCCGTCCAGCTGGTGGATGTCCGCAGTCCCCAGGAATTCACCGGAGAGCTTCTCTCTCCCCCTGGGCTTCCGGAGACCTGCCAGCGCGGCGGCCACATCCCCACGGCTAAAAATATTCCCTGGGGCAAGGCCTGCAATGAGGATGGGACTTTCAAGAGCCTGGAGGAATTGAAGAGCCTGTATGGCGGTCAAGGCATTGATGGCTCGAGACCTGTCATCGCCTACTGCCGCATCGGGGAGCGCTCCAGCCACACCTGGTTTGTCCTCAACTATCTTCTCGGATACAAAAACGTGAAGAATTACGACGGCAGCTGGACCGAATGGGGCAATCTCGTTGCCGCGCCCATTGAGAAACCATAAAATGAAGGATAAAATCTATGCCCAAAGTCGAAGAATATTCCGAAAGGAAAGAGACCCTGGCCGGATGGCCGATCAACATCATCAGCTACCGGCTCGGGACCGTCTATCACACGACGATCGACAATATCAGCCCTGGCGCCTGGGTCGTGAAGGCCCAGGGCCAGACCAAGGAGGAATCCAAAGCCAAGGCCATCCAAGAAGCGCAAACCCTTCTGGAAAAAGTCAAGGCCGCAAAGCCAGCCACCGGATGCACGTCGGTGCCGGGATTTTAAGTCGATTAATGATATGAGGGAGTGGGTTGGGTGGGTTTGGCTATTTTGGGCTTTTGATCTTCAGAGTATTTCGCGATTAATGGCTGAACGTCGGTCAAGGTAATGTCGAGGTGGCGCGTTTTTAGGTAGTCGGAGTTGTAGAGCTTAGAATAGGAACGCTCCCCTAAATCACAATTGAAGGTCAGAATCCGCTTTTTAGGCCCGTGGCAAACCGCAACCTTAAGCGCCCCGGCCACATTGAGGGCCGAAGAGCTTCCCAGCACAATCCCATCCTGGTCTCGGACATACTGGGAGATCATCACAACATCCTGATCGGACAACGTGAAAGCATCATCTATTTTGGCTTTTTGAAAATTGGCCACGAGCCGCATGATGCCAATGCCTTCGGTGAGAGAGCTTCCCGTCTTTTCAAATTTTCCAGTGTGAATATAAGAGCACATCCCCGAGCCTTCTGGATCAACCAAAAAAACTTTGATATTCGGGATTTTTTCTTTTAAGTAAACAGAGCTGCCCGCGATGGTCCCGCCGGTTCCCGCCGAGGCGACCAGACAATCCAGCTGACCCTGCATTTGCTCAAATATTTCCGGCCCGGTACGGCTGTAGTGCGCCTTAAAATTGCTCAAGTTTTCGAACTGATTGACCCACCAGAATTCTCTTGGATTCTCCTCGGCAATCCTCCGTGCGGTATGATAAAAATGATTGGGATTAGAAAAAGCGCACGCCTCCACAAGCTTTAACTCTCCTCCGTGGAGCGCGATCATTCGTTCCTTTTCCTTGGCTTGATCGGACGGCATGACGGCCAAGAGTCCCAACCCAAACGCCTTGGCCACAATCGCCAGCCCTATGCCGGTATTTCCAGCGGTCCCCTCCACAATGGTCATGCCTTTTTTAAGCTTTCCTTCTTCTAGGGCGTCCAGGACCATCTGCAAGGCAGCCCGGTCCTTGATCGAGCCTCCGGGATTCAAGTTTTCGCATTTAAGGTAAATCTCACAGTCCGTGAGCCGGCTTAGGGAAGGGATCAGCACGACGGGGGTATTGCCGATGAGCTCGGTGAGATTGTTAGCAACTTTTAGAGGCATAGCATTTTAAAGTTTCAGATTTCGTTGTCGAATATGCCATTAATATCTCGGCATCTCGTAATCGATTTCCTTAGCCCAGGCATCGATGCCACCCTGGACATTGATGCAGTTGGTGTACCCTTTCGTCTTCAAAAATTGTATGGCCTTTAAGCCCCGTCCACCCAATTTGCAATGGACGTAGACCGGTCTGTCCTTCGGGATATCCTGATAATTTTCTTGGAAAGTGCTTAAAGGCCTTAAGACCGCTTGCGGGATATGAGCGATCTCCCATTCTTCCGGCTCCCGGACGTCGAGAAGGTAAGTCTCTTGGGGTTTATCTTTTAGGATTCTTTGGAGCTCTTGGACAGTGATTTCCGGAATCTCTTCGCCTGCGGCCGTCGCAGACGATTCTTGAGAAGGAGGACAAATCGGGGCATATTCCGCCAATTCCTGAATGGTCCGATGGGTGCTGCAGATGGGACACCGGGGATCCTTCTGGATGTGGATCTCCCGAAAACGCGTGGCCAGGCCGTCAAACACCAAAAGCCGGCCTTTCAAGACCTCGCCGATTTGGCAAATTAGCTTAAGGGCTTCATTGGCCTGGAGCAAGCCCATCATGCCCGGCAAGACGCCCACGACACCGGCCTCACTACAAGAGGGCACCTCTTCCGGCGGAGGCGGCTGCTGAAAAAAACAGCGATAGCAAGGTCCATCCGCCAGACCCAAGACACTCACCTGGCCCTCAAAACGAAAGATGCCGCCATAGATAAAAGGCTTCCCTAAAAAGATACAGGCGTCATTCACGAGATACCGCGTGGGAAAATTATCCGAGCCATCAACGATTAAATCATAATCCTTCATGATCTCGAGGGCATTGTGGCACTTGAGTGTGGTTAAGTAGGGCACGACTTTAATCTCCGGATTGATTTGAGCAAGGCTTTCCTTGGCGCAATCCACCTTGGCCTTTCCCACATCAAAAGTCGAGTAAAGGATCTGCCTATGCAAATTAGAGTATTCCACTTTATCAAAGTCCACGACACCCAAAGTCCCCACCCCGGCGGCAGAAAGATAAATCAGGACCGGACAACCCAAACCGCCTGCCCCCACAACCAAGACCTTGGCTTTTTTGAGTTTGAGCTGGCCTTCTGGTCCGATCTCCGGCAAAAGCAGATGGCGAGCGTAGCGCCTGGTTTCCTCTTTGGTCAATTCCATATGAATAATTCCAATTAAGGAGATTATCTTCTCTTCTTTAAATAAATCATCAGAATGGAGATGGCGGCCGGCGTGACTCCCGAGATACGGTGGGCCTGGCCCAAGGATGCGGGCCCAAATTTTTTAAGTTTTTCTCGGATCTCGGCCGAGACCCCCGGGATTTGAGCGTAATCGATATCCGGTGGAATCTTGATGTTCTCGATATGACGGAACCGCTCCACCATCCGGTTTTGTCTTTCGATAAAGCCTTCGTACTTGATCTCGTATTCGACTTGATCAATGACCTGCGAAGGAAAATCTTTGAGCCCCCCATCGAATTCTGAAATCATCGAATACTTGATCTCGGGTCTCTTAAGGAGATCGCTTAATAAAGTCGGCTGCCTTAAGGGGCTGCTTTTGATCTTTTCCAATTCTTGATCTAAAGCGCTGCCGGGGCCAACCCGTGTGTTTTTAAGATGCCGGATCTCCTCTTCAATCGCCGCGTATTTTTTTTGAATTTTATCAAATTCTTCTCTGGTAATCAAACCCAACCGATATCCATACCCGGCCAGCCGCTTGTCCGCGTTATCTTCCCGGACGATCAAACGATGCTCCACCCGGGAGGTGAACATCCGGTACGGCTCATCGGTCCCTTTGGTCACCAGGTCATCGATCAAAACCCCGATGTAGGCTTCATGCCGGCCTAAAATAAAAGGAGATTCTCCCCGGATTTTT
>CAZUJQ010000019.1:0-29464 GCA_964620805.1 uncultured Planctomycetales bacterium
AGCCCCGACTGCGGATGGCAAACTCGACTGCTTCTTTTTGGTGTTTAAACAGCTCTTGCATGTTTCCTCTTTTTGAAATTGGCTTCGAGTAGCCGTCGGCGATTGTACCAACTCAGCCCTTTATAAAGTTTCTTTAAGCCTTTAATCACCCTCATGGTTTTCCCCTTTGATCCGTTCAACATTGAATCCTCGTTCACCAATGAACTTGATCATCAACCCGGTAAAAATTTCAGCTATATGCTCGCCAACCATATTGGAGATATCGATTACGACTTTGTTATCAGAAGCCAAATAAGCGGCATTTAATCTGACCTTTGCTTGGCCAAAGGTGCACTCGGCCGAAAGGATTGCGAAGGCAATCTGTTCCTCTATGAATTCCCGATCGACTTCTTTCTGAAATGTGAATTTGCAAATTTCCTTCATTGCACTGCCCTCCACAGGTGATTACGTAAAAATCAGAAAAGTGCACAAGCCCTACCTTAAAAATTCCTTGAGTCCTTCACGCTCAAAGACTTCTCTAATTCGATTTATTTCATTGCGAATGGTGTTGCGATGCAGTTTGAGGCGCACACTAATCTGTGTGATGGTCAACTGCCCATCGCGCAAGGCTGAATAAACCTGCCTTTGCTGAGGATTCAATTTTTTGAATACTTGATCGAGTTTGAATTTGAACTCGGAACGGTGGGCTTCATCAGCTGGATCCTGTTGCGATGGGTGGGCAAGGAAAGGTGAATCGGAGTTGTCTTCTAAAAATTGATTTAAGGAAATGGCTTGAAAAAAATCGTTACGTTTACTGGATCGGCGTTCCCGGAGGATGTCAAAAAGCTTATTTTTAATGATCGTTGCCATGTATGCTTTCTGACTTTCTTCTTGAGTTTGGCAAATTTTCGAATTTGTCGTCGGAAAAGTCTCTCGGATCGCAAAAACAGGTTTTCGATACCACAAAATTGCTTTCTCGACGAGAACTACCTGAAAATACGGCCCAAAAGCCCGAAAAAGTGCCAAACTCAAGTTTCTTTTAATTCCGGATTTACCGTGCCCCGCAAAAAGAACCAATGCTTTAAACATTCATCAACTAAATCATCTTCAAAATCCCTTCTGAGGCATTGGCAGGTGCTCCTAAACTGTCGAACATATTTTTTTGTTATTGCGATTTCCCATCCTTCAAACAGACCACTTGAATAATTAGGGCTCATTGACACACCCCTCCTTTTTTTGTTGAGGTGTATCGATGAGCCTCTGAACTACATGCTACGTTTCAAAAACCTTTCATTCCATAACGGAGGCCTCCGCGAGATTTTCTCTTATGCACTTTTTTAAAAATTACGTAATCACCTATGAGGAGGCCTCCAAAAACGTGGATGAAATTTATTCTCTGAAACCCTTAACCCAAGCCCTTGCTGATCATATGCGAGAACAAGGCAAACCAATTCCGTCTGACGAGGAATTGATCAGTCAGGCCAAAAGCCTTTTATCGTTTTTTGAGATATTGATTAAGGCTGAGAGGGAAAATACAGCTTGATATTAAGGAAGGAGTGTTATAAGGTTGGGGCACCTATGAAAGACATTGAAGCCATCATTCTTGCGAGAGTGTCCACTGAAGAGCAAAAAGAAGAAGGACATTCCATTCCTGCCCAGCTGGAAAAAGCACGCCAATATTGCCTGCGAAAAAGTTTCTCCATCCGAAGCGAACATCAATTCGATGAATCATCACTCAAAGACGTACGGGTAAAATTTGAAAAAATTGTGGAAGAGATCGAAAACGCCAACGTCAAAATCGCCCTGATCGTTGAAACTATAGATCGTCTGCAGAGAAGTTTTAAAGAGTCAGTTTTGTTGGATCAATTCCGTAAAGATGGTCGGTTGGAAATCCACTTCCTGCGTGAAAATCTGATCATCCACAAAAACTCTAACAGCTCTGAAATCCAACGTTGGGATTTAGGGGTATTTCTGGCAAAAAGCTATGTTCTGCAGATCACTGATAATGTGAATCGAAGCATTGAACAAAAATTAAGAAGCGGCGAGTACCCGGGCCGTCCTCCCTTTGGATACAATAACGTCAGAGATGAGGGCGACAGATCTGTTATCGAACCTCATCCTTTTAAATCTAAAATTGTGCGAAGAGTGTTTGAATGGTACGCGTCCGCCACTTACTCCATCACTCTCATTCGTGAAAAAATCAAAGAAGAATTCCATTTGCAATTATCCCGAAGTCGCATTGAAATGATTCTTAAACATCCTTTTTACTACGGCGAGATGCGCTATCGAGGCCAGATTTATCCCCACAAACACCCAACACTTATTTCCCAGCAACTTTTCGATCAAGTCCAAGATATTCTGTCCGGACGCAATAAACAACCATTCAGATTTAAAGGCCTCCCTTATTTCTATCGTGGCTTAATACGCTGTGGCCACTGTGGCTGTATGATCACGCCTCTAAAAAAGAAGAAAAAAGTGGACGAGAATACGTTTATTATCACTGTTCAGAATATCACGGCAAGCATAATGCCCCTTATATCCGTGAAGAAGATTTGACCAAACAATTTACGAAATATTTTGATCAGATACACATCCCGGAGAAAATTGTCAAAGCCGTACTGCAGACTTTGCAGGCATCTCATCAGGCTAAGAAAAATTATTACGATAATGTTTATAAAGGATTAACGGATGAGTATGAAAAACTCGAGAAGCGTTTGGATAGGATGTATGAGGATAAGTTGGATGGGTTGATTACGGACGAGGAATTTAAACAAAGATCGACCAAGTATCGGATCGAACAAAAATCGATTGAGAACAAACTGAAGAACCTTCGCCAGACGGACGAAGAGTATTTCATCAATGCCAATTATCTGCTGAATTTGGCCAATAAAGCCCCTGAAATCTTCAAGAGTTCCAAAGTCGAGGTAAAACGCCAACTCATCAAACTCATACTTTGGAACCCGATCCTCAATGACGTAACTCTCAGTGCTTCAATAAGAAAGCCGTTTTCTGAACTAGCAAAACGGCCTCTTGTCCCATATGGCGACCCTGACGGGATTTGAACCCGTGCTCTGAGCTTGAAAAGCTCATGTCCTGACCAGGCTAGACGACAGGGTCGGTTTTTAACGTATAGCGTATGGCGTAGAGCTTATGGCATCCTTTTGGCTATACGCCATAGGCCATATGCCATAAACCATCCGAGACCTACTCATCCTTGGGCACCACATGGGCCACTGAACTGACCAGATCATCGGACTCCAGCGCAATGAGGCGAACGCCCTGGGTGCTGCGGCCGGTCTCCCGGATATCTTTCACGGCACAACGAACGATCATGCCCTTTTTCGTCACCGCCATAATTTCATCGTCCTGGGTCACCGTCAGAACCCCGACGACATGGCCATTTTTAGGGGTGACCTTCACATTGATAACGCCCTTGCCCCCTCGGGACTGAACCCGATAATCCGCAAAGCTCGAACGCTTGGCAAACCCCAGGGAGGTCACCGTCAAAAGCGCGCTGCCGGTTTTTTCGATATCCATCGGAAAAACCTGGAGACTCACCACGCGGTCGTTTTTCTGAAGCCGGATACCGCGCACACCCCGGGTTGTTCGGCCTGTGTCTCTGATCAATTTTTCGGAAAAACGAAGCGATTTTCCCTGTCGGGTGGCCAGCAGGACTTCGTGCCTGCCGCCACTGATCGAGGTGCCCATCAATTCATCGCCTTGATCCATTCTGATGCCTAAAATGCCGCCTTTGCGGGGATTGCTGAAGGCAGACAATTTTGTTTTTTTGATGTTTCCCTGGGCAGTGGCCATGACAACGCATTGCTCCTCGGAAAATTCCTTGACCGCCACTATCGAACTGATCGCCTCTCCCTCGCCAAACGACAAAAGGTTGACGATCGCCTTGCCCTTGGCCCCGCGGGAAGCGATCGGGATTTCATAAACCTTAAGCCAGCGGACCGTTCCTTTATTGGAAAAGATCAAAAGATAATCCTTAGAGTTCGCGATGAAAAGGTGCTGGACAAAATCCTCTTCTTTGGTCTCCATGGCGGTGACGCCCTTGCCACCGCGGCGTTGTTTGCGATAGCTGTCCACGCCTAGGCGTTTAATATAACCGCCGTTCGTAATGGTGATGACCATCTCCTCTTCGGCAATCAAGTCCTCCACTTCGATCTCTTCAGGTTTCCCCGCAATCTCTGTCCGCCGGGGATCGGCGTATTGCTTCTTCAAGGTCAAAAGTTCTTCCTTGATGATCTCATCAATCCTTTTCTCCGAGGATAGGATGGCCCGGAACATTTCGATATTTTTTAAAAGGCCCTTATATTCGCTTTCGATCTTGTCTTGCTCCAGGGCCGTTAAGCGTTGCAGCTGCATCTCGAGAATGGCCTGGGCCTGCAGCTCGGAGAGCTCAAAACGCTTCATCAAAGCCACCTTGGCCTCGGAAGCGCTCTTGGACGTCTTAATCAAACGGATGATCTCGTTAATATGCTCAATGGCGATCCTCAAACCCTCCAGGATATGGGCGCGCCTTAAGGCCTTGTCCAGATCGAATTGGGTCCTGCGGCGAATGACCACGCGTCGATGCGTAATATAATGGCCCATCAATTGTTTGAGATTAAGAACCTGCGGGCTGTTGTTGACCAAGGCCAGGTTAATAATGCCGAAAGTGATTTCCAATTGAGTGTGTTTATAAAGATAATTCAAAACAATCTGCGGCTCCACATCCCGACGGAGTTCGATCACCGCGCGGATGCCCTCTTTGTCGGATTCGTCCCGGATGTCGGTTATGCCATCCACGCTTTTTTCTTGCACGAGACCGGCGATGGTCTCGATCAGATTGGCTTTATTGACCTGGTAGGGAAGTTCGGTAATGATAATGGAGTCTTTATTCCCTTTTTGCCTTTCGATAGCGGCCTTGGCCCGCAGGGTGATTTTCCCCCGGCCCGTTGCATACGCTTCCGAAATCCCCTCTCTCCCGCAAATGATGCCGCCGGTGGGGAAATCCGGACCCTTGACCAGCTTGTTTAAATCTTTAATCGTGGCCTCCGGATTATCCAAAAGGTACATAATCCCGTCGACGATTTCCCCCAAATTGTGCGGGGGCATATTGGTCGCCATCCCCACTGCAATGCCACTGGAACCGTTGATCAGAAGATTGGGGATGACCGCTGGAAGAATTCGGGGTTCCTTTAAGGTGGCGTCAAAATTGGGGCTAAAGTCCACCGTCTCTTTGTCAATGTCGGCGAGCATCTCTTCGGCGATCGCCGCCATCCTGGCCTCGGTGTACCGCATGGCCGCCGCCGCATCCCCATCCACCGAGCCGAAATTGCCCTGCCCATCGATCAAGGGGTAGCGCAAAGAAAATTCCTGCACCATCCGCACCATCGTCTCATAAACAGCCATGTCTCCATGCGGATGATATTTACCCAAGACCTCCCCGACGATGCGCGCGCTCTTCTTATAAGGCTTATTGTGCTCCAGATTGAGCTCCTGCATGGCATAAAGGATCCGGCGATGAACCGGCTTTAAACCATCCCTCGCATCCGGTAAGGCCCGGCCCACAATAACGCTCATCGAATAGGAGAGATACGAATTCTTCATCTCTTCTTCGAGATAAACCGGAATGATTTTTTCTTTGATGGTCAGATCTTTCATGGTTTAAAAGGGATTATATATCCAGGTTCTTCACCTCGTGGGCGTAACTTTCGATAAATTGCCGACGGGGTTCGACCTCATCTCCCATCAAAATGGTAAATGTTTTATCCACTTCCACCGCATCTTCCAGGGAGATCTTGAGGATGGTCCTGCGGGCCGGATCCATCGTGGTCTCCCAGAGCTGCTGCGGATTCATCTCCCCTAACCCTTTGTATCGCTGGATGTGCATCCCTTTGGTGGCCTGATTCCGCACAAATTTCAGCACTTCACTTAAGGAATAAAATTCATTCTTTTCCTTTTCGCTTTCCACCCCAAAAAGCGGCTTTAATGTTTCTGGCGCGCTTTTTTTGTCCGTTTTTATGCCGGTAGAAGGCGATTCCGATTTTTCCGGAAACTCCCGCACGCTTAAATTAAACTTGCTCAACCGCTGCTGAAGACTTAAGACGTCTTCGGCTTCAAATATCTCTACATATTGGGCCTCTTCGCCCTCTTTGGTGAGCCCTGCCAGCTCCTTGTCATTGTAGACAAAATGGTCTTTCCCATCCACTTTTACCCTATATAAAGGGATTTTTTTTGATTTATCATCGTATTTTACAACAAAATATGGGAATTCCACTCCCCTTTTGTGCATAACCTCCGCAATCCTCTCCAATTCGACCAAATTGCTCAAAATCTCTTTAAACTGCCCGCTGGAATACTCCTGTTTCCCTTTGAGTTTAACAAATTTTAATCCCTCCATGCCCAGCTCCAAAATGAGCTCATTCATTTCGCTTTCTGTTTCGATGTACTCTTCCCGTTTGCCCCGCGTCACCTTGTACAAAGGCGGCTGGGCAATATACACGAATCCTCCTTCAATCAAGGGTTTCATCTGGCGATAGAGAAAGGTCAAAATCAGCGTGCGGATATGGCTGCCATCCACATCCGCATCGCACATCAGGATAATTTTGTGATAACGGAGTTTCTCTAAATTAAAGTCTTCGCCCACCCCGGTTCCCATGGCGGTGATCATGGTCCTGATTTCCTCATTGCTCAAGATTTTATCCAAGCGGGATTTTTCCACATTTAAGATTTTTCCCTTTAAGGGGAGGATCGCCTGAAAGGTCCGATCCCGTCCCTGTTTGGCTGAGCCTCCTGCCGAGTCCCCCTCCACGAGATACAGTTCGCATAACACCGGATCCCTTTGGGAACAATCTGCCAATTTGCCGGGAAGACCGCTGCTTTCCAGCGCCCCTTTTCTCCGAGTCAATTCCCGGGCCTTGCGGGCCGCCTCCCGCGCCCGGGAAGCCAGAATCACTTTATCGACAATTTTATTGGCAATGGAAGGGTTTTCTTCAAAAAAGCTCGTCAGGGCTTCAAATGTCGCAGAGGCCATCAATCCTTCGATCTCAGAATTTCCTAATTTCGTTTTAGTCTGGCCTTCAAACTGGGGATTCGGAAGCTTGATGCTGATCACGGCGGTCAAGCCTTCTCGGGTATCATCCCCGGAGATCGCGATGTCGTCCTTGAGAAGATTTTTATTTTTAGCCTGCTGATTGATGGCCCGCGTCAGAGCGGATCGGAACCCCGTCAGATGCGTCCCCCCCTCTGTGGTGTTGATATTATTGGCAAAGCTAAAAACGTTTTCCGCATATCCGTCGTTATATTGGAGGGCCACCTCCATGGCCACCCCTTCTTTTTCCCGGTGAAAATCGATGACTTTGTTATGCAGCGTCTCTTTATTCGTGGAAAGATATTCCACAAAAGAAACCAGGCCTCCCTTAAACTGAAAAACCGATTCTCTTTCCTTCTCCCCCCTTTTGTCAATCAGCTTAATCAGCAACCCTTTATTTAAAAAGGCCAACTCTCTCAAGCGTTTGGCCAAAATATCATAGGAAAAAACATGGGTCTCTTTAAAAATCGTCCGGTCTGGCTTAAAGCTGACCTTTGTGCCTGTGGTTTTGATTTTACCAATCACCGTGAGTTTGCTTGCGGTCTTTCCTCTTTCATAACGCTGATGATAAATTTTCCCGTCCCGTTTGATTTCCACCTCCAGCCAATCCGACAAGGCATTGACACAGCTGACGCCCACCCCGTGCAACCCGCCAGCCACTTTATAAGCCTTATGATCGAACTTGCCCCCCGCATGAAGCGTGGTTAAAACGACTTCCACGGCGGGCTTCTTTTCTGTTTTATGAATATCCACCGGAATGCCGCGGCCGTTATCCGTTACCGAAATGACCTGATTTTCGTGGATAACCACTTCAATCGTATCGCAGTATCCGGCCAAGGCCTCATCAATGGAATTGTCCACCACTTCATAAACGAGATGGTGTAATCCTCGCACAGAGGTATCGCCGATATACATGGCGGGTCGTCGTCGGACCGCTTCCACCCCTTCCAAGACTTGGATGGTGGTGGCATCATAATCGCTTTTGGCGGAAGCCTTAGGAAGATCTTCCCTCTTGGTGTGGATTATTTCGGCGTCTGGGTTGTTTTCTTTTTTCATTGGGTCTTTCCTATCTTAAATAATATGCTTTTTATCTCGGGAATTTCTTGTTGGAGTCCCCCTAAAATCTTTTTCTTCTTTAAATTGATCTGAAAAAGCCAAGCAGAAGAATCCACGTTGACCATCAGGATCCCCCCCTTGAATTCCTCTATACGAGTATGAGAGGCCATGGGGTTATCTATAATTTTCTCCCAAATTTTTAGTATTCTAATCGATAAGGTTAATCTTTTAGAAGAAATCTCTTTTAAGACATCCCCTATGATTTCTCTAATAGAGTCCATAAAAAAATTTAAATTCTCATAGGAAGCGCTAAATAAAGATAATCCGGTAAACGTATAACAGCTGGCTTATCTGGCCCCACTAATTCTAATTCAATGATCTCCCGATTAATATTCCTCAAAAGATCAATGAAAAATTGGGGGTTAAATCCAACCATAAGCTCAGGGCCGCCGTATTCAATGGGGAGATCTTCTCGAGACTCCCCCACATCCGGCGTGCTTTTCGATACAACAAGCTTATTAGGGAAGACCTCAAATTTAATCGCTTGAAAATCGGGAGTGGCTAATAAATTGGCTCGACGAATAGAAGCAAGTAAATCTTGAGGCTTCACTTTTATCTTAGGGCTTACTTCTAATGGAATAACTTGTTCATAGTTAGGAAATTCCCCTTCAATAATTCGGGTTGCAATCAAAACGTTATCAATATCAAATAAAATTTGGTTCGTTCCTGGGGTTAGGGAGACATGGCCTGTCTCCTTTAAATTCCGACTAATTTCAATAATTGCCTTATGGGGAATAATGACTTCAATTCCATCTGAATATTGTTTTGCTGCATCTTTTTGGGAATGCCCCATAATTTTCTTATCAATCTTCGCCAATCTTCTACCATCCGTTGCCACCATGCGGACGTTGCCTTCTCTAATCTCAATCAAAACCCCACTCAATATATGCCGCGACTCCTCATGAGATACAGCAAAAGACGTTAATTGCAACATCTCCTTAAGTATTGACTGCTCCAAATGAATAATTTCATTATTTTTAAATTCTGGGAATTTAGGGAATTCTTCCCTAGGTAACCCCATAAGTTTAAACCGACAATTTTCTCCTTCTATATCAATCTGGTTATTTTTTTTGCCGGTGATCGCAATGTCGCCTGTGGGTAGTTCCCGAACAATATCATTGAATCTTTTAGCAGGAATTGTAATCCCCCCATCTTCATAAACATTCACAGGAATTTCACAGGATATTCCGACATCCAAATCAGTCGCATTAAGTTTTAATGTGCTTGTTTTGGCTTCAATAAGTATATTAGATAGAATAGGAAGGGTTGATTTAGAGGAAACGATATTTTGCACAGTTTGTATCCCAGATATCAAATTTTCCCTAGAAACTTTTATACGCATATTCTTTTAATCCTTTCTAAATATATTTTAAAATTCATAGTAGTTAGTAATAGGGGTTGGGGATTTAGGGATATGTTTAAATCTTATTAGTTTTTAATTGGTTAAATAAATCACCATTGTTGATTTCTTGTTATTCCATAAATAATTATTGGTGAATTGTTGTGGTTAATTTTTCGATGATACTTTTCAGATCTTGATTGGATTCTAGATTTTGTTCAATTTTTTTGTAGGAATGCAACACTGTTGTATGATCCTTTCCTCCGAAGGCACGACCGATTTCCGGTAAAGAAAGGTTGGTGTATTTGCGCGAAAGGAACATCGCTAATTGTCTAGGTAAAACTATATTCTTATTGCGACGCCCCATCTTTATATCAGATACAGATAAATTAAAAAATTCCGCTACCCTTTTCTGAATAGTGTCTACATTAATGGACTTGGATGCTTTTTGGACCATATCTTTGAGAACCATTTGCGCCATACCCAAAGAGACAACTCTTTCTTCTAATAACGAATAAGCAGCCACCCTGATTAAGGCCCCCTCTAATTCTCGTATATTAGTTTTTATCTCTTGAGCAATGAAATAGATCACATCATCAGGAATATGGATAGGTTCCTTCTCCATTTTTTTTCTTAGGATCGCCACTCTCGTCTCAAAATCAGGGGGTTGAATATCTGTGATTAATCCCCAGGCAAAACGAGAACGTAATCGCTCTTCGAGATTCGCGATGTCTTTAGGGGGGCGATCGGAAGAGATGATAATTTGTTTGCGACTATCGTGTAAGGTATTAAAAGTATGGAAAAACTCTTCTTGAGTCGATTCCTTACCAGCAATGAAATGAATATCATCAATTAGCAATACATCGATGTCTCTATATTTTTGTCGGAACTGGGTTGTGGACCGATTGCGTATAGCATCAATCAATTCATTGGTGAAAGACTCGGAAGAGATGTAACAAAATTTTATTTTAGAGTTACTGGAATGAATTTTGTGGGTAACGGCTTGAAGAAGGTGAGTTTTACCCAACCCAACTTTCCCATAAATAAAAAGCGGATTGTAGGCTTTGGCAGGAGACTCGGCAACCGCCAAAGAGGCCGCATACGCAAAACGATTCGATGGCCCAATCACAAAATGATCAAAGGTAAAACGAGGATTCAAGCTTGGGCGTTTGGCCTCCACGGCTTGGCCCCCTTTTTTTGTTTCCGCTAGTTTCTCTTGAGTTATTTTTTTAAATAGAAAAGGATTAACAACAAACTCGATGTTGATTTTTAAAGTGGGAGATTCTCTTTTTAAGGACGCTTCAAGTGATTTAAAGTAGTGTTCAATAATCCAGTTTTTGAAGAATTCATCGGGAGCCTCAATAATTAACGTGTCAGGATTTTTTTCTTTGACGCGAAGACAAGACAACCATTTCTCATAAGAAGACAGACCTATATGCTCTTTCAGTGATGGCTGTACTCGTTCCCATATGGCGGTTAAACTCATAATCTAGGATGTGGATAAGCTATAAACCAAAGTTTAGATTTTAGAGTAAGTTATGGAGGAGCCGATAGTTTATACACAGGTTTTTCACAAACCAAGGTTAATCCATGACACTAATCAAAAATCGCCCAAGATAGGCACTCCCGATGGCACCATCGGGAGTGCCTATCTCCCACAGGCGCTTCGCTCCCACTGCTTCGCTTTGCGAAGGCCTTCGACTTCGCTCAGGCCGAGTCCTGAGCCTGTCGAAGGATGAAGCAAAACGATGGGGGCTCCGCTGTGCCCCCTTGCCCCGCCGCATTCTTGCAGAATGCAAAAGGCCCCCTTCGGTTGTTGTATCGCCATAATCTTTTTTGAAATTCCGATACAATAAAAGATGTCTTGTGGGGAATTGTGCAGACAAAAGTAGAAGTATTATAACAAAGAAAATACCCTTTTCAACTTTAAATGTTTCTTTTCAGAATTTTTGTTAATTTTGGCCGTCGGAAAAATTCAAAGAAAGATTATCTTCTTTTTAGCCGAAGAGAAAATCCTAACGCAAACCAATGCGAGCTTGACTAACAAGCCGCGTATGTTATAATCAAGCCCATGAAAAAGCATTTAAAAACGCCCACGAATTTAAAAAGAAAAAAAAGACATGGTTTTAGGCAACGCATGAAGACCTCCAATGGCCAAGCTGTGATTCGGAGGCGTCGTGCCAAAGGCCGACACAGACTTACCGCATAACCCTCCTCGGGCAAAAATAATTTTCATATGATCAAAGCATTCTCCTTTTTAATACGTGTGTATCAAAATTTAAGTCGGACTTTCCCCCAAGCCTGTCGTTTTTACCCCTCATGTTCTCAATATACAATTGATGCTATACAAAAATACGGTTTAAGTAAAGGGCTAAAAAAGGCCTTATGGCGCTTGTTAAGGTGCTCTCACTTTTCCAGCGGTGGTTATGATCCAATAAGGTAAAGTCAATTTTTATTTTCCATGGAACAAAAAACCATATTAGCTATCATTTTATCATTAATAGTTTTATTAACTTATAGCGCTATCACTACACGGCCGCCTTCTAAGCATCAACTGGAAAAAAAATCACAAAATCTTGAAAATAAAGAGCTAAAAGAAAAAATTTCAAAAGTATTGGAGCCGGAAAATTCAGCGAAGGAAGAAATTAGCATAATAAAAACTAGAACCATTTCAGGAGAATTTTCAAACATAGGTGGAAAACTTAAAAAGGTCATTATAAGAAAATTTAATTATTCCCCGCCTATTACTAATATTGTCACAATAAATGGATTTGAAAATCAAGCATTTAGGGTTGAAGGAATCTCTGCTAATAAAATATTTTATATTTTTGAGAATGGTGAGTATAAAATTAGTAAATCTTATGAATTTATTAAAGATTATTTAATTCTTGCAGAAATCAGATTAAAAGTAAAGTCAGAAATGTCCAAAAAGAAAATTTTAGATATAAATAATTTCACTGTAGATTTTTCCAGATTGGACAATAATGAAAATACAACAGTTGAAAAAAGTTTGTTTGAATATTCAATCTCTACAATCAACGGAATCTTTAGAAAAAATAATGCTTTTAATTTTTCCATCCATGACAAAAAGGATGAAGAATCATCTGTTAATTGGGTTGGATTTCGGGATAGATATTTCTGCACAATTGTAAAGCCAGAGTATGGTATCCAATCTTATTTAATTAACCCCTTCAATGAGAATATCCTTGAGATTCAGTCCTCAACAGAAAAAATGGCTCTAGATGAGAAAACATATCAAGCCCTGAGATCATTAATCTTTGTTGGGCCTCAAGATTTGACTCTTCTTAAAAGTTATAATGTAAATTTTGAAGATATAATCAATTTTAATGTGGGGGGATTTGGAGATATGATGGCTTTAGGGATGACAGATTTAATTGCGAAGATAATTTTGGGACTAATTATTTTTTTTCATAAAATTTTATCAAATTGGGGCATTGCTATACTGCTTTTAGGCATTTTTATTTATTTCCTTACTTATCCTCTAACCTTTAAAAGCATGGCCTCAATGAAAAAAATGCAATCTTTGCAACCGGAAATAGCTCGTATAAGGGAGAGAAATAAGAATAATATTGAAAAGTTAAACAAGGAGATAATGGAGCTTTATAAGAAAAATAAATTTAATCCCCTAGGGGGGTGTTTACCCAGCCTTTTGCAAATCCCTATTTTTATCTCTCTCTATCAAGTATTGTGGCGATCAGTTAATTTTAAAGGAGCCAATTTCTTATGGATTAAAGACTTATCTCTTCCTGACAGACTGTTTGTTTTGCCATACCCATTGCCATTACTTGGCCAGGAAATTAATATACTGCCAATAATCTTAATGATTATCATGTTTTTTCAGCAGAGAATTTCTTTCAAAAGTAAAGTGATTACAGATAAAAACTCCGAGGATCAGCAAAGAATTATGTTAATGGTTCTTCCGTTGATGATAGGTTTTTTCTTTTATAAGGCACCTAGTGGGCTAGCATTATATTTTCTGACCTTTTATTTCTTATCTACATTTACCCAATTAAAAATGTCGAGAGTAAGCAAAGCAAATCTCACAATATAAATAATTACATGAAAAAAAAAGAAAATAGTATAGAAATAGAGGGGCCTACGGTTGAAGATGCTATAAAGAAAGCCTTAAAATTTTTTAACGCGCCACGCTGTGCGCTTAAAGTTAAAGTTGTTTGTGAAGAAAAGCGGGGATTGTTTGGAATGGAGGGGGCGAAGCCGGCTAAAATAAGGGTGGCTTTAAAGGATCAGAAAGACAGCTAAGGTGTTTCACGTGAAACAGGGTTTCTATACTTAGATAGTCTATATGGGGAAAATTATAGCCATATGTAATCAAAAGGGTGGCACTGGTAAAACAACCACAGCAGTTAATTTGTCATCTTTTTTGTCTTTCTATGGTAAAAGAATTTTGCTGGTTGATGCAGATCCACAGGGAAACGCAACAAGTGGTCTCGGGATTAATAAAAATGAGATTAAGAAATCTGTTTATGATGTTTTCTTGGGACGACTACCGATTAAGGAAGCTTTTCAAAAAAGCAATATTCCTAATTTGGACATTCTTGCTTCAAATATAAATCTTACTGGTGCTGAGATCGAATTGGTTGGTGCTATATCGAGAGAAACCAGGCTTAAGCGGGCCTTAGTTTCTGTTAAAGAAGAATATGATTTTATCCTTATTGACTCTCCTCCATCCCTGGGATTATTAACCTTGAATACTTTAGTTGCCAGCGATTCAATTTTAATTCCCATTCAGTGTGAATTCTATGCGCTTGAGGGGGTTACTCAATTACTTAATACTATTCGGCTTATTAAAGAAGGGTTGAATTCTAATCTGGATATTGAAGGAGTTTTATTAACCATGGCGGATTTTAGAACTAATTTGACTAATGAAGTCATTTTAGAAATTAAAAATTATTTTAAGGATAAGGTTTATCGTACTATTATCCCGAGGAATATAAAATTAAGTGAGGCACCAAGTTATGGAAAGCCAATTTTACTGTATGATAAGACTTCCATCGGAGCTAAAAAATACGAAGAGTTTGCCATGGAATTTCTTGGTAGCAAAGAAAAATATTATAAAAATATAATATATAAAGAGTTATGTGAAGACCAGCCAATGATCCCTGGTTCGGCTAAGGAGGAAAAATGGAAAACCGCGCTTTAGGGAAAGGTTTATCGGCGCTTATCCAAGAAAAGAGTGCCTCTCCTCAGAATGAGGCTGTAATTTATGTGAAGGTGGGCGATATCCGGGAGAATTCTTTACAGCCAAGAATGAATTATGATGAGGCTAAGCTTTCTGAACTTATTGCTTCGATTAAGGAGAAAGGTGTCCTGCAGCCGATTTTGGTTCGCCCTAAACAGGAAGGTTATGAATTGATCGCAGGAGAACGACGGCTAAGAGCGGCCCGCGCCTTAAACTTTGAAGAAGTCCCAGTCGTGATAAAAGCAGTTGATGATCAAGAGGCCCTTATTTTAGCCTTGATCGAAAATATTCAAAGGGAAGAATTGAATCCTCTGGAAGAAGCCCAAGCATTCCAAAGGCTGATTAATGAGTTTCATTTCACTCAAGACTATGTGGCCCAATCGATTGGCAAAGATCGATCTACGGTGGGTAATCTAATACGATTACTCAAATTGCCGGAGGAGATTAAAAAAAGCATTTTTGAGGGCAATCTTTCAGTCGGGCATGCCAGGGCCCTGGTGAGTTTGGACAATCTTCAAGAGCAAAAAAAATTCTTTAAACGAACCATCGCTCAGCAGCTGTCGGTTAGGGAATTGGAAAATCTAATTAAATACGGGGTTAAGCAAGAGTGGCGAACAAGAAGAACCAAAACCAGCCCAAAAGCAAGCCACCTGATTGAGCTTGAAGACAATCTCCAAAAAGCTTTGGGTACAAAGGTCCGCATTATCGCCAAAAAAAAGCGCGGTAAAATTGTGATTGAATTTTATTCCCTAGAGGATCTGGAAAGAATATCAGAAATTATTCGTAACAGATGAAAGAACAAGTGCTGGTTTTGATTAAACCCGATGGGATGAAGAAGGCCTTGATGGGTTATGTTTTAATGCGATTGGCAGAAGCGAGACTAGAGATTGTGGCTAGCCGTATGGTTAAGGTTTCGCCTGCTTTAGCCGCAGAGCATTATAAACACCTTCGTGGCAAATCGTTTTTTAGACAATTGATAAAATACCTCTCCGGCGATTTTCATCAGCAGAGACCCATTATGGCGCTGGTCTATCGGGGAGAGAATGCGATTAAAAAATGCCGTGATTTGGCCGGTGCAACGAACCCCGAGGAGGCCAGTTCTAGAAGCATTCGAGGGGTTTGTGGCCGTATTACCACCAAGGGAATTTTTGAGAACGTCTTGCATGTTTCCTCCAACAAAAAAGAAGCTAAGCGTGAAATAAAGCTGTGGTTTCAACCTGAGGAATGTTTGATAAATTTATTCCCGGTGAGAATAAAAACCTTAAGATCTATGACGAGAAAGGTATGGGCATGATTCGAGGGATGACCGGATTTGGCTGTGCCGCCGTGACATACGGGGAAATCCAAGGGATGCTGGAAATTAAGAGTGTTAATCACCGCTATTTGGATACAAGCTTTTATTTGCCTATAGGTTTTGCATCAATCGAAAACAAAATCCGAGACATTGTCCAAGAATATTTGGAACGGGGAAGAGTCACCATTTCATTTAAAATCATCAGCGGGCCACTCCAGATTTTTGATTTTAATAAAGAGGCTGTTAGAAAATATTTGAAATATGCCCAGGTCTTAAAAAAAGAATTTGGACTGAATGATCATTTAACTTTATCGGATCTCACCAGACTTCCCGGAGTCTTAGAATCGAAGGAGATGATGTTGAATGCTGAAGAATTATGGCCGGTTTTGGAGGGGGAATTAAGAAAGGCCTTACTCCAACTGGATTCGATGCGCCATCGAGAGGGAAGGAGCCTGGCTCGAGATGTGACCAAGAGGCTTCATGAGATGGGATCGCAGATCAAAATTATTCAGAGAAGATGCGCTATCATTTTAAAGGAAAAGAAAAAAATCCTAAATCCTGAAGAATTTTCCTCGTTTCAGAAAAACAGCGATGTTCATGAAGAATTGTCGCGCCTGATTCATTATATCGATGAATTCAAGCCCCTTTTTAAGAGCGAAAATGCTATCGGGAAGAAGATGGATTTTATCGCCCAGGAGATGCAGCGTGAAACCAATACTATCGGTTCAAAACTGCAAGATAAAGTTGTGGCCAATAGTGTCATCGCTCTAAAAAGTAAAATCGAAAAGATCCGCGAACAATCCCAAAACATTGAATAATCAGCTCAAGGGCATAATGAGCAGAGGCAAAATTATCATCATCTCTGGCCCCTCTGGTTCTGGGAAGACCACCTTATATAAGAAATTATTAGAGAATCCAAGACTGAAAAGAAAATTGGCAAAATCGCTTTCCGCCACCACGCGTCCCCAGCGTGCAGGAGAACGAAACGGACGCGATTATTTGTTTCTTACCAAAAGACAATTTTGTCATAGAATAAATATTGGTTATTTCTTAGAATGGCAGAGGGTTTTCGACAATTATTATGGAACGCCGAAAGAATCCGTCGAGCGCCTGTTAAGGAAAGGCCGAAACGTTTTATTGTGCATTGATGTCAAAGGCGCTTTGGTCGTCAGCCGAGTCCACCCTGATGCTATAAAAATATTTATCACTGTGCCTTCGCTGGCCATTTTAAAGGAAAGATTAAAAGCCAGGGGCTCTGAAATTCAAAAAGACATGACCTTGCGTCTCAAGAGGGCGCGCAAGGAAATAGATCAGGCGAAAAAATACGATTATATTGTGGTCAATGAGAGTTTGCAGAAGGCGTCTTGCGATTTGGAGTCCATTATCTCGTCTGCTTTAAATCAAAAAATTGATTGAAGGAGGGATTCTTGGGATATCAGCCATTAGAAAAATTATTGCCGAAAGCGAATCACAGCGTTTATAAACTGGTCAAATTGGCTTCTAAGAGGGCCGTGGAATTGGCCGACGGAGCGCCAAAACTTATAGAGGCCCCTTCTTTCTTGAAGACCACCACCATTGCTCTGGATGAAATTGCCTCTGGGAAGGTTATTCTTAAAGAGGTTGCGGAAAATTTTCCCAAGGCTAACAAGAAGTCTCCCGTGTCCCAGAAAAAAGAGGACGCCGAAAAAGAAGAGAAAGTCGAGCAGACCCAAAGTGTTTAAGAATAAAAAGATCCTTGTCGGAGTGACAGGAAGCATTGCCGCCTATAAGGCAGCAGAGATTATCCGCCGCCTTAAGGAGCAAGAATGCACGGTTTCGGTTTTGATGACGGAAGAGGCCGAGCGGTTTATTACGCCTTTGACTCTCGGGAGCCTTTGCGGGGAAAAGGTCCATCGAGACATGTTTGAGGATGACCAATCTTGGGGCATGAACCATATCCGATTGGCCCAAGAAATCGATATTTTTCTTATCGCTCCTGCCACGGCCAACATCATCGGTAAGATGGCCAGCGGCCTGGCCGATGATCTTTTAACGTGTACGGCTATGGCGACGAAAGCCAAAATCATTATGGCTCCGGCAATGAACGATGGGATGTATCAGAATAAAATTGTTCAAAGCAATATTGAAAAGCTTAAAAATTTAGGAATCCGATTCGTGGAACCTATTCGAGGATCTTTGGCGTGTGGAACATTTGGGGAGGGGCATTTGGCCGAGATTGACGATATTCTCAAGGCCGTCGGGGAGGCGGCTGAAGGCGTATAGCATAAGGGTGTATGGCTTATGGCTAAGAGCGTAGGGCATAGAGCAAAAAATTTTACCCTAAGCTCTTTGTCCTATGCCAACTATTCCCTCGAAAATTAATTTTTTCACTTTGCTCAAGACTAGTGGCGAGCAGATTAAATCAAAATACATGAAAAATTTAATCTGTCGAACCACTGCAAGCATCATTTTATGGCGACGTAGCCAAGGGGTAAGGCAGTGGTCTGCAAAACCACTATACATCGGTTCGATTCCGATCGTCGCCTTTATAAATATCCTGAGCGACGAAAGAATGAAATGACTGAGGAGTCGAAGGACAAAACCGCTATTCACCGGTTCGCGTCCGGTCCACGCCTTAAACTTGTAAACCTTGAATTTTAGCTTAGGGCTTAGAGAGTCGATGGATAAAACTTCGGCCTCATGGGGCAAGTGGTGGAATGGCATACACGAAGGACTTAAAATCCTTTGGCCGTAAGGCTGTGAGGGTTCGACTCCCTCCTTGCCCATGTGACAATGGAAAGGAATGAAGGACCCGTAGCTCAGCTGGCTCCGACGCTTGTTTCACTCGGTCGGACTCCCGACCTCTGACCACTTAGGTTAAAATATGGGCCGGAGCGTCGGGATTAGAGTGTCCATAGAAAAGATTATTCACGAGAAAGGATTTGAGTGGGCGGTTAGCTCAGTTGGTTAGAGTGTCACGTTGACATCGTGAAGGTCAGAGGTTCGAGTCCTCTACCGCCCACCAAATTTTTGTTTGACAAGGCCGATTTTCAGCACAGACGACTAGTTAATTGCGAGGAGGGACGAAGTATGAAATTCAATGTTATTCTTGAACGGGCTGAAGAGGGGGGATACAACGTACAAGTCCCAGCTTTGGATGGCTGTTTTACTCAAGGCGATAGTGTCGAAGAAGCCTTGAGCAATGCTAAAGAAGCCATTATATGTTATCTCGAGGGATTGGAAAAGGTTAATGAAATTAAGACCCGCCCTGGAATGGTTGCCCGAGAGGTTGAAATTACGTTATGAGCAACACCTTTTCTGGCAAAGAAGTTGTCAAGGCCCTGCATCGGCTCGGCTTTGTGGTCGACCATCAGCGCGGCAGCCACATTTTCCTACACAACCTCGAACGAAATATCTCCGTGATCGTTCCCAATCATAAAGAATTACGCAAAGGGACCCTGCATAGCATCCTCAAGAAGGCAGGGATCCCTTTTCAAGAATTAAAAGATCTGGTTTAATGGACTACAAAACCCCCCTCGACAAACTCCGCCACAGCTGCTCGCACGTGATGGCCCAGGCGGTCAAGGAGCTGTGGCCGGAGACCAAAGTCACGATCGGCCCCGCCATTGCCGATGGATTTTATTATGACTTTGATAAAAAGGATCCCTTCACCGACGAGGATTTGGCCAAGATCGAAGAGGTGATGCGCCGCATCATCCAAAGGGATCCGCCCTTCACCCAGAGCTTTATGTCTAAGGAAGAGGCCATTGCGCTTTTTACCAAACTTAAAGAAAATTACAAAGTCGAATTGGTCAAGGGCATTCCCGATGAGAAAGTCTCCATTTATAAAACCGGAGATGAGTTTCTCGATTTATGCAAGGGGCCGCACATTGGCCATGCCGGCGAGATCAAGGCCTTTAAGCTCTTGTCGGTGGCCGGCGCTTATTGGCACGGGGATGAACGCAATCCCATGCTGCAGAGAATCTATGGCACATGTTTTTTCTCCGAGAAGGAATTAAACGACTACCTCCGCCTGCTTAAGGAGGCCCAAAAGCGGGATCATCGCAAATTAGGGCCGCAGCTGGAGCTTTTTAATATTTATCACGAGACCGCCGGCGCGGGGCTCATTTTTTATCACCCCGCTGGCGCGATGCTGCGCAAAACGATCGAGGATTATGTCCGGGAAAAACATATTCAGCGCGGCTATGATTTGGTGGTGACGCCCGGCATCCTCAAGGGAAAGCTGTGGGAGCGCTCCGGGCACGCCGAGCATTACCGCGACCTCATGTATTATTTTAAAGTCGACAACGACGAATATGCCGTCAAGCCCATGAATTGCCCGGGCCATATGCTGATTTATCAATCGCGGCTGCGCTCCTACCGGGATTTGCCTATTCGCTATTTCGAGCTGGGGACTGTGTATCGTCAAGAAAAAGCCGGCGTGCTGCACGGCCTTTTGCGGGTGCGCGGCTTCACCCAGGACGACGCCCACATCTTTTGCCGCAGCGACCAAATCAAAGACGAAGTGATGAGCGTCATCGATTTTGTCTTCGAGGTCATGAAAGATTTCGGATTTGAAGACATGGCCATTGAGCTCAGCACCCAGCCTACCAAATTTATCGGCCGTCAAGAATCTTGGGACACAGCCACACAGGCCCTGGAAGAATCCTTGAAACATAAAAAGCTCCAATATCAAATTAACCCTGGAGAAGGAGCTTTTTATGGGCCCAAGATCGACATCAAGCTCAAAGACGCCTTGGGCCGCCTGTGGCAGTGCGCCACCATCCAGTGTGATTTTTCCTTGCCGGAACGTTTCGGCTTGAGTTTCATCAACGAATCCGGCGAAGAAAGCCAGCCCATTATGCTTCACCGGGCGATCTTAGGAAGCCTTGAGCGCTTCATCGGCACGCTCATCGAACATTATGCCGGTGCTTTTCCCTGTTGGCTGGCTCCTACCCAGATCCTCATCATACCCATCAGATCCGATCACGAGGCCTTTGCCCGGCAATTAAAAGAAGATTTACAAAGGCAAGATTTGCGCGTTATACTGGATGGCCGAAACGAAAGCCTCAACAAAAGGATTCGAGAAGGAACGCTTAAAAAAATCCCGTACCTTTTAATCATCGGTGACAAAGAGGTCAAGGACAATAAGGTGGCGGTTAGAAAAAGAGGGGTGGGGGATTTGGGAGGCATGACGAAAGAGGCGTTTGTGAAGCAGATTCAAGAGGAGATTGAGACCAAAAAATGACAATAATAAAACAGTAGAGAGAAGAGAGTAGAAAGGAGGGCAGTGCCTATTCAGAAAAACATTAGAATCAATAGCCGTATCAGAGCCCCGGAGGTTCGGGTCATTGGTCCCAATGCAGAACAAGTGGGGGTGGTTTTGCTGCGCCGCGCCTTGGAGCTGGCCGTCGAACACAATCTGGATCTGGTGGAGGTGGCCCCTACGGCAAAGCCGCCGGTGTGCCGGATTATGGATTTCAGCAAATACAAGTATGATCAGGAGAAAAAAGAACGCCGCGTCAAAAAAAATCAAAAGATTTCTCACTTAAAACAGCTTAGGATCAAACCCCACATCGACGACCATGATTACCAGGTCAAGCTCCGGCAGGCCATAACCTTTTTAACCAAGAAGGACAAAGTGAAATTGAATTTGTTTTTCCGTGGACGGGAGCTCAGCTTTAAAGACCAGAGCCGGCATATTCTGGAGAGATTTATAACCGACATCGGGGATCATGGCCAGGTGGAGCGCTCGCCGATGATGGAAGGGAGAATCATGTCGGTGGTGATCGCCCCCAAGTCGGACAGATCTCACGGCTCCGCGGACAAGAAAGGAAAGGAAGATGCCGAAGCTAAAGACGAATCGCTCCGCCCGCAAGAGGTTCAAGATAACCAAAACGGGGAAGTTTAAAAAAAGGACCGCTGGACGGGGACATCTCTTGGGAAAGAAATCCCGGAAAAGAAAGCGAAAACTGCGTCGCCCAGGCTATCTTGCGCCGGTGGAAGAAAAGCGAGTGAGGAGGTTGCTGCCTTATGGCTAGAATCAAGCATGCGGTCTCCACCCACAAAAGAAAAAAGCGCCTTTTAAAGAGGGCCAAAGGACAATTTGGGCAACGCAGCCGCCGTTATCAGCAGGCCCGGCGTTCTCTGATGAAGGGCATGAGCTATGCCTATCGGGACCGTCGGACAAAGAAGCGAGGGATTAAAAATCTCTGGATCATCCGTATCAATGCGGCCTGCCGAGAATCGGGGATCCCTTATAGCCGATTCGTGAGAGGATTGTCCTTGGCCAACGTTGCCCTCGATCGAAAAATGCTAGCGGATCTCGCCGTCCATTCTCCCGACAGTTTTGCGAGCTTGGTGCAATTGGCCAAAGAGAAGATTTCTTAAAAAGGTTAAGGAGCGGATATGTACGTCGTGATTGTGGGATGCGGACGGGTCGGGGCTGAGCTCGCCAAATTGCTTTCCCAGGAAGGCAAGGACGTGGTCGTGATCGATCAGAACGACTCCGCCTTTATCCGTCTCGGAGAGATCTTTAACGGTGTCACGATCAAAGGCAACGGGGTCTCGACCAGGGTTTTGCAAGACGCCGGCATCGAAAGGACCGATGTTTTTTGCTCTCTGACCAACTCGGACAATATCAATATTATGGCCTCCCAGGTGGCCAAGGGCATTTTCAAGGTTCCGCGGGTGATTGCCCGGGTGTACGACCCTCGAAAAGCCGCTATCTACAGGACATTCGGGCTGGATGTCTTGAGTGAGACCACCTTGTTTGCCTCCATGATCCGCGACAAGATAGCCGATAAAATGCTTTCCAGCTACTTGATCGAGTCCGGACATCTGGGGGTTCTCGAGGTCCCCGTCAGCGGAAAGCTGATCGGCAAATCCGTCGGAGAAATCAATATCCCGGGAGAGTTTATCGTGACCGTCATCCGCCAGAAAGACAGCCCCCCGATCCTCCCTGAACCGACAACCCTTTTGCAAAAGGGGGACACGTTGATCGGCGTCCTTAAGATGCAAGGCTTGGATATGGTGAAGAAAATTTTTAATTTGTGACACAGTGATTTGACAAAAGGATTGGATTTTGCCCGCCCTGGCATTTGCGATGCTTGCCCGCCCCGGCTTTGGAGATCATAGGTGGGTCGGGGGGCGGGCCAGGGACATTGGTCATTTGGCATTAAAAGGATTCCCATGTATATCGTCATCGTCGGTGGGGGTAAAATCGGGTTCTTCTTGGCGCGGCGGCTCAACGACAACCAGCACACCGTGGTTTTGATTGAGAAGGATCAAAATGTCGTCAACGACATCGCCCAGCAGCTGGATATCGTTGTGATTTGCGGGGACGGCTGCGAGCCCGCGGTGTTAGAGCAAGCCGGCATCGATCGGGCCGAAGTCGTGGTTGCCTTGACGGGAAACGATGCGGAGAATTTCATCATCTGTCAGATGGCCAAGGAGCGCTTTAAGGTCTCCCGCACCATCGCCCGGGTCAATGATCCCGAGAATGAGCGCTCCTTCAATGAGCTGGGGATTGATGTCCCGGTGGGCGTTACGGTCATCCTCGGAAAAATCATCGAGGAAGAGGCCTCGTTCACCGATTTTGTGGATTTGTTCAGCTTTAAACGCGGGAAGTTGACCTTGATCCGCGTCGATCTTCCCGAAAGCTCTCCCATCATCAATAAAAGACTTCAAGAGTTACAACTGCCTCCCAATTCGGTCTTGGTCTCCGTTATGCGCGGGGATGAAATTATCGTTCCCAAGGGAGACACCGTTCTCCGGCCCTTGGACGATGTGATCGCCCTGACCTTCATTGAGCACAAGCAGCAGCTTCTGAATTATCTCATCGGGGAAATATAAGGATGCACCGGCTGAAGAACATGGCCTTAGGGATTGCCACCGAGATCATCTATGCCCTACTCATCATTGGATTGGGGGGGATTCTGGGAAGCATTGTCATTTTGTTTTAGCCTATGATTTTACGGCCCCAACTCAAAGACCTGAAGGTCGTCGGGTTTTATTTAGGAAAAATGATCTTAGGCCTGTCCTTATTTATGATCATCCCGATGATCGTTTCTTTGATTGCCCGCGAATTAAATCCCCTCCTGGATTTTTTGATCAGCTTCCTTTTTTGTGTCAGCGCAGGATTGCTTCTTCATATCGCGTGTTATACGACCAAAGACCCCCAATGGTCTCACGGGATGGTGGTGATTTCTCTGGCTTGGCTCTTGGCGGCGCTTTTGGGCGCGGTGCCGCTTTTTTTAAGCGGTCACTGGAATTCATTTCTCGATGCGTTTTTTGATGCGATGTCAGGATTGAGCACCACGGGATTGACCCTGGTTCAGGATCAGTCCCATTTGTCGTACGGTCATCAGCTCTGGCGGCATTTGCTGGCGTTTATCGGAGGCCAGGGGATTGTGATCGTGATCCTGGCGTTTTTTGTCCGCGGGGGCTCAGGGGCTTTCCGTCTTTATATAGGGGAAGCCAGAGATGAAAGGCTTTTGCCCAATATCCGCCGGACAGCGCAGTTCATCTGGGTGGTGAGCCTCGTTTATTTGGTTTTAGGGACATTGGTTTTAGGGCTGGCCGCTTTTGGGGGGGGGATTTCTTTTTGGAAAGCGATGTTTCACGGCGTGTGCATTTTTATGGCGGCCTTCGACACGGCGGGATTTGCTCCCCACAGCCAGAATATCATGTACTATCACAACCCCGCCTTTGAGCTGACGACGCTGGTCATTATGATTTTGGGCGCGATCAATTTTAAGCTGCATTACACGGTATGGTCTGGTCAGAGATGGGAGATCTGGCGCAATATCGAAACCCGCAGTTTTGTTGCTGTGATCTTGGCGCTTTTTGCCTTGGTGGTCTTGGGCCTAAACCAAACGAAGGTGTATGATGGCGCCGTGTCCATGTTTCGCAAGGGATTTTATCATCTTTTGTCCGCCCAGACAGGGACAGGTTTTCAGGTGATTTATTCTGACCAGTTTGTCAGCGAATGGACCAGCCTTTCTATGGCGGGGTTGATTTTAGCCATGTCGCTGGGGGGCTGTGTTTGTTCCACCGCCGGTGCCATCAAGATGCTTAGGATAGGCATCATTGCCAAGACCTTTATGGCCGATGTCCGGCGCTATATTTCACCGCCATCGGCGGTCTTGATCGAGAAGTTGCATCATATCAAGCAATTGATTTTGACCGAGGCGCAGATGCGCTCAGCGTGCCTGATGACGATCGCCTATGTTTTCGTGTATCTCCTTGGCGCGGTTGCTGGGATGCTCTGCGGTTATCCTTTTATGGAGTCTTTGTTTGAATCCACCTCGGCCGCGGGCAATGTGGGCTTATCCTGCGGGATCACCTCCCCCACGATGCCGGCAGCTCTTAAGATCACATATATTGTTCTGATGTGGGCCGGCCGTTTGGAATTTATGTCGATCTTTGTTTTAATCGGCTCTGCTGTGGCCTTAATGAAGGGGCGATAACGTGAGACGCACGCTTGGGCTTGTGATCTTTATGGCGGTGGTGTTGTCGATTGCAGGGAGATCGTTTGCGGAAAAGCAAAAAAGCGCTGATCCCCTGTCCCCGAAAAGCACACAGAGGCCTGTCACGCTGACCAGTCAAGAGATCATCAGGAAAACCAAATATTGGGACGGCCGCAGGGTCATTTTCAAAGGCGAGGCCATCGGGGATCTGATGCCCCGGGGAGACTACGTTTGGCTTAATGTGCAGGATGATTTTGGCACCATTGCGATTTGGGCTCCCCAAAAGATGGTTCAAATGGTTGAATACATAGGCGACTATAAAAACCGGGGCGATACCCTGGAGATCGAAGGACAATTTTTCCGGGCCGATCCTAAGAAAGGTGGTGAGTCCTATGTTCTCGCTCAACGCATCAAGCTCATCGATCGCGGTTACCCCACAACTCATACGCTGTCTCCCCTTAAAATAGAAGTGACAGTCCTCTTGTTGATGGCGGCTGTTGTTTTGGGGTTTTTAAGATTTCGGATTAAACCGAAAACAGAATAGACTAAAATGCCCTGGGATTTTGAGAATCTGCGAAAGACCGCGGAACAGGAAATTCAAAGCACGACCGACCTCAAAGGTTTAGAGGCGCTTCGTCTCAAGTATTTGAGCCGCAAGGGACTGGTCACGCAAATTTATGCCAGCTTAGCCGAGCTTTCTTCTGAAGAGAGACCCTCCGTCGGCAAAGGGGCAAACGATTTTAAAAGCCTCGTCACCCGATTGACCGAATCCAAAAAAAAGGAAATCTCAGAGACCCGCTCCCTTAAAGTCCCTAGAGAGTCTCTGGACGTAACTTTGCCAGGGGTGGCTTCCCAACCCGGCCACAGCCACATCCTCACCCAAACCATGGATCAGATTTGTGGCATCTTTGAGACTCTGGGATTTGTTGTCCAGGAGGGCCCGGAGATCGAAACCGAGTTTAACAATTTTACCGCCCTCAACATTCCAGTGAATCATCCTTCCCGGGATGCCTTTGATACCTTTTATCTGGAGGCGCCGGATCCGGAAAATAAAACCCGGAATTTATTGTTGCGCAGCCACACCTCACCCGGCCAAATCCGCATCATGAAAGAGTATAAGCCTCCTTTGGCAGTGGTGATCCCGGGAAAGGTCTATCGCCCGGATGCGGTGGACGCCAGCCATTCTTTTATGTTTCATCAAGTCGAGGGACTCTTGGTCGACAGGGATGTAAAATTCTCTGACTTAAAAGGCTTGCTCACGATTTTCTGCCAGAGGTTTTTCCCCGAGACGATCAAGATGCGGTTTCGTCCCCATTTTTTCCCTTTCACGGAGCCGTCGGCGGAAGTGGACATTTCCTGCTACCTTTGCGAAGGGAAGGGTTGGCTCGTAAAGCCCCGTGAAAGCGGGGCCACGAGCCTACCCCGTGATCCTGCCGAAAGGCAGGATTTTACGGGTTGTTCGGTCTGCGGGAAAAAAGGGTGGCTGGAGATCATGGGCTGCGGCCTGGTTCATCCCCAGGTTTTCGCTGCCGTCGGATATCCAAAAAATAAATATACCGGCCTGGCGTTCGGGATGGGCGTCGAGCGCTTGGCCATGCTCAAGTACGGGATCAACGACATTCGAATATTCTTTGAAAATGACGCGAGGTTTTTAAGACAGTTTTAGGACCAGAATGAAAATCAGCTTCCATTGGCTTAAAGAATACGTCTCGGTGAATCTCTCAGCCGAAAAGCTGGCCGATAAGCTCACCATGGCCGGACTGGAGGTAGAGAAGATGACTTCCATCGACGGCGATGTGATTTTGGAGCTGGAGATCACACCGAACCGGCCCGATTGCTTGAGTTATCTAGGGGTGGCCCGCGAGGTCGGCGTCCTTTTGCGGTGCCCCTTGAAAGAACCGCGGATCAAAATAAAGCTGCCCAAAATCGGCCTTAAGATCGCCATTGCCGACCCCAAGGCCTGCCGGCGGTATATCGGGACGCTTATAAGAGATATAACGGTGAGGGAATCTCCGGTAAAGATCAAACGCCGTTTGGAATCGGTAGGGATGCGGACGATCAACAACGTTGTGGATATCACCAATTTTTGTCTGATGGAGACCGGCCAGCCCCTTCACGCATTTGATTACGATAAATTAGAAGGCGGAGAGATTATTGTCCGTTGGGCCAAGGCCGGCGAGCGGATTATCACGATCGATGGCGTTGAACGCTCTCTGGATCCCTCCATTCTGGTTATTGCCGACGCCAAGCGGCCCGTGGCGATTGCCGGCATTATGGGCGGGAAGGAGACCGAGGTTACTGTGGAGACGAAAGATATTTTACTGGAATGTGCCTATTTTGATCCCTTGGTGATCCGGTTGGGGGCGCGGCGTCTGGGTTTGATGAGCGAGTCCTTGTATCGTTTTGAGCGGGGAGTCGATGTTCAGGGCGTTGAAAATGCCTCCCATCGGGCGGTGTCGCTGATTGTGGATGGGTCGGCCGGTCGGATTACAGGCTACAAAGACAAAGTCGCCGCTAAAATCCGAATCGAGAAAAAGTCAATTAAGATCACGATGGAAGAGATCAACGCCCGATTGGGCAGCCCTCTGGACTCGAAGGCCTGTCGACGCCTCTTGACCGGACTGGGGTGTTCCGTTCTGGTGAAAAGGAATACCCTGCAGATCTGGATCCCGAGCTTCAGAAATGATCTAAAAGAGTCCGTGGATATCGTCGAAGAGCTGGCGCGCACGATCGGGTATGAGCGTCTTTCTTCTCGGGCGATTGTGATCAGGCCGTCTCATATTAGGGAAGATCAAAAGTGGCGATTTAAAAAAGACCTTAAGAAATGTCTTTTGGCGCAAGGCTTCAATGAAGTGATCAGCTACACGATGATGGACCAAAAAGCTCTGATGAAAACCAATCTGAGCTCGTTACAAGGCCTTAGGGTGAAGAACCCTCTTTCTTTGGATCAGGAGATCATGCGACCGAGTTTGTTGCCGGGCCTTTTATCTGTTGTAATGTCCAATATCAATCGAGGCCAAAAAGATAGCAGGTTCTTTGAGATCGGCAAGATTTATTCCTCATCGGGCGAAAAGGAGATGCTGGGGTTAAGTCTGGTGGGAAAGCTCCGAGAGGGCTGGAGGCTGCCTCCCCAAGAGGCGAGTTTTTATGACTTAAAAGGCGCCATCGAAGCGATCCTGGGAAAATATGAAGGGGTTTCATTCTCTCCCTTGGAACATCCGGTCTTTCAAGAAGGACAGAGCGCTTGCGTTAAAATCGGAAACGATCACATCGGATTTTTGGGCAAGGTCAAGGGGGAAATTTTAGATCAATGGGACATCAAATCCCAAAATATCTTTCTTACCGAATTGGATTTAGAGGCCATTTTTAAAAAGCCCACAGCAGGCCTTCGGTATAAGCCCGTCTCGGGATACCCTGCGATCATTCGGGACATTAGCGTGGCGGTCAAGCAGGACATTCCTTTTCAAAAAATCCAGGAGATTGTGGATCGCTTAGGGGCGCCCCACTTAACTTCCGTCAAATTCCTCGAAGAGTATTGGGGGGAGAAAATCCCTTCCGGCTATCGGGGGTTGGTTTTTTCTCTGACCTTCCAATCCTCAGAGAGGACCTTAAAGGAAGAAGAAGTGACTTTAGCCCATGATCGGATATGCCAGGCCTTAAGCGATGAACTTGACGCTATCCGACGATAGGATTGCGGCCCCGTCCCCTTACGTTGTTTGCCTATAAAAACTGTGCTATAATGCGGCCAGTTAAGAATCCCTGCCATGTGCGTTAGGGTGAAGTGAGTAATGAACCAACACTGAATTACAGGGGATGGACTTCTTAAGGTGTCCCAAGGATGCCTTAAGGGCTGTTCCCACTTGGTGAACACGGTTCACCTTACATTACTATGCCCGACGGCATGGCGGGGATTTTAATAATCCCCATCCCGACATAAGGCCTGTCTGCTTATTACTTGAGTTTGGCAAATTTTTGAAAATAT
>CAZUJQ010000020.1:0-5014 GCA_964620805.1 uncultured Planctomycetales bacterium
GCAGTAGAGTTAGGGGGTATGCTAGAAGGGCCGAGTGCAGGGCGGGCGTTGACACAAAAGGAGACGAAGGAAGGCCCTCCTCCCATAGCTAGAGTCGCTGAAATTGTGGATTTGGTGAAAACGGAAAGCATGAATGGTGGCCGCAAAAAACCTTCTGAGGTTCTGCAGGTGACACGACAAACTGGGGAACATCTACCGCTGGGATTTACTTATGAGGGGCTTAAAGGAGGTTTATTCGCTCTCTCTGAATTGGGTCAAAGAGCGGGCTCTGCTTTGGCCGGGCTCTTTGGCGCCACACCGAAACCACAGCCTGCCGGGCCGCAGGAAGGATTGGTTTTGGGCCGTGGGTTCTTTCTTTTTGATGCGGAGGCATTAAGGAAGATGCGGGAGAATTATGGATCTAAACCAGTCTTCAAAATCTACTCTCCCGGCGATAAAATCACTATGGCCTCGGCCGACCAGTCCATGTTCCCCAAACGGGCCACCGTCATGGTCAAGGACGCCAATGGCGAAACGAAAATCCTGACGATGGAGGATTTTAAAAACCTTAAGTTTTTAGGTAAAGTTGTGGAAGACAATCGAGGGGTTCTCAGAGCCAATCCCATCAACGCGGTCAACTACAACAGTCAGATCAGCGGCTTGGTGGTCAATGCCCCAGCCACTCAAAGAGAAATACAAAACCATCAAGGAGATGATTTCCTGCCGTATGGTGAGCCGAAGATTGTCTACGACCTTGTTCCGGTGGGAACGAACGCCCCTGTGACGCTGCATTTTGATGAGAACAATGAATTGCTCACCGGAAAACTCGACCCTATCACCGCCATCAGCCGGGCCCATCATGCCAAGACTTTTCTGGTTCCTCTGAATGAAGAAGGCGAGCCGCAGCCGAAGGATTTTACCCTAGAAAATATGACGCATTATAATGGCGAAACGGTCTCCGATATTGTTCAGCGGTGTATTAACCAACAGAATTGTCAGGGGATGGATTTTGCACGAAAATCCGATGGTTATGATGCGGCATTTTATGTGACCGGAGATGGGGTGGTGGGTGTTAATGTCAAGGGAAGGCTTGAGCGTTCAGAAACCAAGGTGCTAAGCCCAGGCCGGATTTCTAACATTTTCGGGCAAGCAGACGCCGCCTCAGCTCTCAATGAGGCTATGGATGATGCGAAGAAATTAATCCAAGTAGGAGACAAGATGAGCCTTTCCATGGCCAGAGATATCATTCAAGCCCTGAAAAAAGATCCTTTAACGAATTTAGAAGAGGTGAATGCTTTGGAACGGCAGCTCAATGGCCAGGAACAACGGGCGAATATAAAATTCGGGATAACCACACTCGTTTTAAATCCTGGGAACGGAAAAGTAACAGCGTTAGAACAAGGAGTGCCATTTTTGTATGATGAGGCCAGTCCCAAGATGGTTTTGCATCAATCCTTAACAAAGGTCGGCGATGGGCCGTCGGTATATAAAATCAATCAAGTGACCTTGAAGTATAATCCCACGAATGATACTGATGATTTTGTACCGGCTACAACAGAAGAGACCTTTGATGTGATTACGTCAACGGTGGGAACAGAGGTGATCATCAATAAAGACGGTGAAAAGGAAAACGGCCCTCGCAGAATGGTTTTGACGTTAAGGAGAAATTCAGGATATCGGCTTGATCCAGAGGGTCAGTTGGATGATCAAATAGCCATAACAACCTTCCTTTCCCGTGGAAAGAAAAAATATTCTGCTATGGATTTTTCCGCTCAAAACTCTCCTGAAGGGCAAAGGTTAAAGAATACAATCGACACGTTGGAGTCGAAGATTAATAAATGGACAGAGAATCAGGCCAAATTAGCCGCTCCAGAATCCAAACAAACTTTAACTCTGGAAATAACCGGTGGAACCCCACGCTGGGTGTCAGATTCTTTAACTCTGAAAGATGAATGGAATAATGTATGGGAGTTTGATCTGACAAAACGGGTCAAGCGACCTGTGGAGGTGGTGGGGGTCCTAAGCGCCCTGGAGAGAGGCTGGGAATGGCTCAATAGCGGCGCTGCTCCCAACGGCGAGATAACAGAAGGCATTCTAAAAAATATGGATTATCAGGGAATGTCCTATGAAGAGGCGTACCGTTGGGATTTTTCAAATCCTTCTCTGTTAACAAAAGTTTCCATGGTAGTGACCGCTCTTAAAGTGACAGAGATTTTAAAACTGGCAGGTTTAGGATTGGGTGGTTTATCAATGACTGCAAAAGGGTCTCAACTGGCAAGAACAGCTTCTATGCTTAAGCTTGCCGGCAAAACGGCTGCATGGGGTCATAACCTTTCTATTGCCTCTGTTAAATCCGGTCTCTGGTGGGCAGGATTCAATGCCACAGCCGATTTGGGGCTTAATTACTTCCTGAATCCGAACTTTAATATGAGAGAGGGAGTCATGAGCGCTGCCGCAGCGGGTTGGAGTGGTTATAAAACAGGGGTGGCCTTTACCTTGGGCGTCGGTGGGGCCGGCGGAGCCTCGAGTTTAGTCTTTGGAGATAAAATCCAGCGGGCCTTTAATGCCGTGTACGACTTTGTCCTCGGTAACGGGGCGTACGGGCCGTGGGTGACGGTGAGGGCCAACGCCGTTGGCGGCGGGCTGGTTAATTTGGGCCGCGGGGCGGTTTTGAATTATACGGAAGGCAACTGTGCCGGAGCGGGTGATTGCCTCTGGCGGTTGGATTCTTTGAAGAATTTTGGGATAGGGGCTGGTTTAGCAGCTGTGTTTGGCGGCGGACGGGTTTTGGCGAATAGATTATCGAATGCTTTAGGAGCATCAGCGGCATCGCCAAGATACATTGGAATACTTTCAACGGAAAGGACAATAAGCGGGGCAGAATTTTCGCGATTGAATATACTCCAAGGCTCCCGCATCTGGCAGGTGGCTTACAATACCTTGAGTTACGGTGCCCTGGGCATGACCGCTGGCATGATCAGCGATCATAAATCGTGGGGGTGGAAAGATTATCTGGGCAACTTTGCGTTGTCGGCGGGATTAGGGTATGGGTTTTCGGTTGCGCCGCGCCGGATTTATAATGCACTGTGGGCAGGAGAAAAGGCCGGGGCAGCCGCAGAGGGTTCGGCCGCGAATAAACTTTCCAAATTTGATTGGGTGAAATACGAACTGGGTTTACCCGGAGGACCGCGTTATAAAGTTCCGAATGCCCTTCAAAATGAGGCGCCTTTCTGGAGCAGGGCAGGGCTGCCCCGCACCTGGCATCTCATTAAGCAAGGGTTGGGAGCCTATAATTGGGTGCTCTTGGGTGGCGCAGGCGCCGGGCTTTCGTATATTGATTCTGAAGCTAGGGGCGAGCCGTGGTCATGGCAAAAAGGTGTAACGTGGGGCGGTTACGGTTTTTTGGTCGGATTGGGGATGAAAGGGGAGTCGGTTCTCAAGCAATCTCTTACCTCTAAATACATCGGCGATAAGCCCATGGGGTTGTCGACCTTAGGGACCAATATGGGTTTGATTCCCAGGCTTTCGGTGGCCGGCGCCGAGGAGTTCGCCTTGATCTTCCCAGCGTGGCATATCAGCAGCATGGTGGTGCAGGCGGTGTGGCACACTGCGGCGGGTGGGGATCGGACCTTATTTAAAGATAATCTTGTCACAGCCTATCGCAAGCAGTTACTGGTTCCCTCCCAGACCAATCCTCTGATGGGCCGTCCGATGCTGGAAGGCGGTAAGCCCAAGGTCATTTATTCCAGTTTGCTGGACTCCATCGGGGTCAATGTAGCCCAGGGTCTCCAGTCCGGTCTTTGGTTCGGCCCGATTTTGAAGATCGGCTCCATGCCGGAATTTGCCCTAAGGAATCCGGGAGAAAAGGGGAAATTAGCCGAGGCCGTCAATGCTGTTTCCCATTGGAACGGCACCGCCTTCACCTCAAGCTGGCTGACGGTAGTGGAGCTGGGGACAGAAGAGATTTTAAAACGCCAGGAGGGGTTAACGGGTGAAAATAGGGCTTTGCGTATCGAAGGCCGTCGCCAGGCGGTGCTCCAAGGCCTCGAGGGCGCCGAGGCCGAAAACTTTGCCAGCCACTATGTGGACGAAGGCATTCGACAGATTGCTCAGAGCGTGGCGTTTTATAGTTTACTGGAAAAGCCGCATCCGGGGTTTGAGGGGGGTGGACAGTTGGGCGTCCTTCGAAACAAAATGAAAGACAGCCCTGAAAAAGATACGACCCGTGAGCTGATGGAACGAGGCGATGAGTATCACCGAATTTATGTGCAGGTGCTAACCGGCGCTGAATTGCCCGCCCACATGGAAGGCGCTTCGCCTGAGGTCAACCGTCTTTTATATCAAACCACCCAAGCCCGTCTCGCAGAAGCCCAGGAGGCCGAATATGGCCAAACGCAAGCGATCGTGGATACGGCGCGAGCCCGCCGAGAAACGGCAGAAGGTCAATTAAGAAATACCCTTTTAATCCAGGCCGAGGATTCGTTTAAACAAGCCGTTCGATCTGAAGGAAAAGGCACAACCGCCTTAAAAGACGAGGCCATGGCCAGGCTGTTGATCCTCCACGCCGATCAGGCCGAGGCCAAGGCAACGGAGGCTTACGTTGGAGGTGATTTAGATCAAGCGACACAGGGCTTTAAAAAGGCTGAGAACTATCGCAACACAGCCAAACAATTACTGGCTCACTCGGGTGTGGTTCGGGAATTGGCTGTAGCTCAGCAGGAATACAATCAGGCCCAAAAAGCTTACGAAAATGAAGTCGCTGCTTATCCACGTCCATTTTCCGATTATCAAGAAATAAGAAAATTACGCGAAAATTTAGCTCAAGCCCAAGCCAAGCTTGCCCAAGCCCAGCTGACCATGGCCAATTACGAATTATCCCAGGCCCGGCATGAACGCGAGACCGTCCAAAGAGGTGCCGAATCCATTCGTCAGGGCGTAGAAAAAGAAGCGGCCGCGGCAGAAGCCGAATTAGCGGGATTTGGCGAACAGGCCCTCCAACTCGACCAATTAAGACAAGAAGCAAAAAATTTAACCA
>CAZUJQ010000020.1:5114-6778 GCA_964620805.1 uncultured Planctomycetales bacterium
GGCGAACAGGCCCTCCAACTCGACCAATTAAGACAAGAAGCAAAAAATTTAACCATGAGTTTGATCAGCAAATGGAGCTTCTTACAATATAAGATACTTAAACTGCAGAAAAAAATAAAGAAGCTGGAAGATACGTTAGCCCCCGCTCAGGAGAAATCAGCCCGGGCCAAGGAAAAGATGGAATTCATCCGCGCCGAACAGGAATTATTTGACGCTCCAAATGAGTTAGGCCGCGTCCATACCGAATTGGCTTTGGCTCAGGAAGAATACAATGACGCCCTGAAAAACCAGAAGCCTTTTACCAGTTATGGGGGAGCGCGTCGTCTGACGGATGCCGCTAACAAACTTCTCAGGATGAAAGGAGAATTGCTAGCGGCAGAGGATCGCGTAAAGAAATGTAGAGAAAACTTAGATAACAAAATAACTGATACGACCCGGCCATTAGCCGAGCATCTGTCCTCGGCACGTTTAAATGCAAGGCGCATTGAAAGTCAGGATAAGGAAACCAAGATTAAAGAAAAGCACGCTGAGGCCGGACGCGAGCTGACCGGAGAACTTCCCGATCTGCCCAGTGAGCTTCCCACGATCGGGGAACTCGCCAGGCGCTTGAAGGAAACCCCCAGTTTGGGAGAGGGCGAATATAGAGGCAGAGGCCAGCGTACCAAATCCGATACCGAAATTATTTCGCTTCCCCCGGGTTATGAAATCGCTCAGGAAAGCCGCAAGGAAGTTAAAGCCTTATCGGATACAGAAAAGGACAATGCCAAGAAATTCAATGAGACCCAAATGCTCCGGGATAACGCAAAGAAAGAGACCTTGGAAAATCCGACGAATCCAGCGGCCCAGGCCGAATTGGCTCGTTTAGAAGACGAGTTAGGAATGATCGAAGATTCTCATCGCATTGTTCAAGCCCAGTTGGATCAGAAGATCATGGATCTTCGCCTCGAGATGGCCTTAAGAAGCGGCGGTCATCTGTTGGATAAAAATGGCAGAGTTGTAAGAATCTTTTCTTTAGGCGAAGCCGCAACCAAAGAGCAAAAACAGGCTTATGAAAACTTAAGAATTCAGGCGATTGCGGCTGTCGCGGGGGGGGACAGGTCGCTAGCTTATAGATCGGTGCACGATATGTTGCCGATAGAAAAGCAAGTCACAACGGAAGAACAACTGGCCAAACTGGGGCATATGGGGCATAGGGATACAGCGGAAGGAAAAACAGCCATGAGCTTGTGGGCCAGGGCGCATGATGTGAGCGCTGGCGCAACCGCAGACAGCCGTGCCAAGTCCAAAGCGCAGTATGATCGCTATGTGAGATTGCTTGCGGAGCGCGCTAAGCTGGAAGGACAAATGTTGCCGAAGAAGATCAATCAGGAAGACCGCACGGCATTTGAAAATGCAAAGCAGGAACTGATGGCGCAGATCAATGCCGCACTCCGGGAGATAGATGAGGTGACCTTTGTGAAAGGAAAAGACGGAAATTGGATGGTACGGCCGGTCTTTGCAGAGTACGAGACGAGGTATGAAACAGCGAAGACAGAATCGCAAGAAAAGATGAAGGTGATTCGAGAGAAGGTAGAGCAGAGGGGAGCCATGGAAGAACAACTGGCCAAACTGGGGCATAGGGATACAGCGGAAGGAAAAACAGCCATGAGCTTGTGGGCCAGGGC
>CAZUJQ010000020.1:6878-29357 GCA_964620805.1 uncultured Planctomycetales bacterium
GTGAAAGGAAAAGACGGAAATTGGATGGTACGGCCGGTCTTTGCAGAGTACGAGATGAGGTATGAAACGGCCAAGGCGAGAGTCAAAGAGCAATTTGATGGGTATAGGAAAGTGACCCAGGAGAACACCAGAATAGAGACCCTCACCTTAAATAAGAAATACGCCACCAAAGAGGAGCAAAAAGAATTCAAAGACCACAAGGCCAAATTACAGAGGTATAAATTGGCACAGCTTGAGACCGAAGATACGGCCATGAGAATGATGTTGGCCGATGAGGTCGCCTATGAACAAGGGAGAATAAAAGAATTGCAGGCCAAGGTGGGCGGAAGAAAAGGATTAGAGGATGCATTGGCCAGTTACGGAGAAGATAAAACTTCTATAGGAGAACAATTGAGGAATTTATGGAATCAAATGCACGAAGGAGATCCCCGGGCCAAAGATACCGCCAAAACCCAATTCGATCAAGAGATGCAATCCCTGCAAACCCGCGCCGAGCAGAAACAAAAGGCCGAGGCCTTAGTCAAGATGGCCGAAGAACGGAATGTGGCGGAAGAGGAAGAGGAGACGGTTCAAAATCTAGCTCAAAGGTTTCGTGACGCTGCCAGCGAAAAAGACCGGGCCAGCATTTTATTTGAGATGGAGCGCCAGTTTGGCCTGGACCCGAATGCGGAAGACATGCAGCTTGAAGCCGAGGCGCTTGGCAAGGCCCCGGGGTTTGATTTTATATTCCCGGGATTAAGGCAGGAGATGCAGGACAAAATTAAGGCCTACCAGCAGGCCCGCCTTAAGCTGGCCTGGCTGGAACGATTGGATCCCCGCCCTGCGGAAGATCCAACGAAAAAGCAGGCCATTAAGGCGGCCATAGATAATTTAGTCGGCGCCCGTGATGCCTTTGAACAATCCAAAAAGAAAACCGAGGAGGCCCAAGGCAGCGAGATTTCCTACATGGGCGATCAGAGGGTGGACAGTTCGTTTCGCCGCGATGATTTGGAGGATATGATCCGCAACCAGGAGCTTAAGCCGGTGGCAATCGCCGTTGAGTTAAAGAGGCCAGTGGAATGGCAGAAAATAATAGAAGAAAGAGAAGATAGAAAAGGGAGGGTTAAAAAAATAAAATTAATGCGCTACCGGATTGGTGGGAAGAAGGGGACTAAAAAATTTGCCAAGGCTCAGGAGATTGTTGATATTAATTCTAATAATGTAAAACGAGTCGTCTATCTCTACGAAGGCGACGTTGAAGGCGCCTTCGGCGATGGTCGAAAAGAAGAAGGTTATGTCCTGCGCCGTAAAGGGACTAACCCTGAGGAAGACCGCGAGATAGCCGTGATCGTCTATCAGAAAGGAAAAACCTCCCAAGACCACGGCGATCTTTTGGCCCTCGCGCACGGCTATGATGAATATACAAGGGCGCTGAATCTAGAAAAAACCCGTGGCGCTGCCTCTTTAACGCCCGGGATCATGGAAGACGCCCACCGCATTTCGGTTTTGGCCCGGCCGCACTTAGTCAGCAAAGCAGCGCGGATCCCGCTGACGGCTCAAGCGATCAACCACATGAATGCCTTTAAATTTGCCCGGTCTTTAATCAATGACCGGGGAGAATTAGACGAGGCGAAGTTTAACGGTCGCTTTGCCGGTTTAATCAAACACAAGCAAAGGCTGGAAAAAGAATACCGCGATAACATCCCGACGATCAGTTCCGAGCTAAAGAAAAAATTTCCCAAGATGTATGGCCCCGAGGCTTTAAAAGGTCTCGATCAGGAGATTAATGAATTGAGAGGCCTGGTCGCCATCGCCGGCCTGACGGCAAAACTCAAAAAAGATTTTGATTTTGGCCGGTTCCCTGGCCAGCTGCGGGGGATAGGTTATGCGACAGGGGGAGATCGGCGCCTTTCGAGAAAAATGGTTGAGGCTGAAATGGGCGTTGGTAAAACGGCCATACCCGCCATGGATGCCTTTTACTGGCATATGCGCAGTCATTGGGAAGGCAAAGAGACTCCTCCCACCCTTCTTTCTGAACCGAGCTCCCAAGCCGCCCTGGAAAAGAAAGATGAGCCGTTCTTTCAGGCCATGGCCCTGGGTGTGAAGATCAAAGACGCGAATAATCTGGAAAGAGCCATTCCGCCCATGAAAATCGGTTTTGTTGACGAGTCGGGCGTCATCAATAAATATGTGTATGACAGCCAGGGAAATGTGTATGACAGCCGGGGAAAGGCGATAATTGAGAGAAGCAGCGAACAGGATCCTGCTGCGTATGATCTTCTCATTGCGGCAGACCGGGAATTCCAAACCTGGACGGAACACAAACGGAAATTTTATGAGGACTTCAAGAAGAAAGAAAACGCACGCCTCATTTTTGATGACTGGCAGGAAGCGGCGTTTGGCGGAGGAGTGCGGTTTACCGCCGGCAATGATATCGAGGAGATGGCGCGTCAGGAGCCCGGGACAATCGCCCGTGAGACTTTTGAGAACACGCAGAAGCTTGCTTTGCTGCTTCGCAAAGCCACCGACAACATCCTGACGAAGATGATTGATGTCGAAGGGCGTGATGTGCATGAGAAGGTCATTGATTTTAATCCCAGCGATCCGCAAAACAAAAAAGAGTATTTTTATACCTATCCGATGAAAAAAGAATATGCGGAGTTTGTGGTCACACAACTTAAGAGCGGCGTTTTTAACAAAATGCCCGATAAGGCAGCCGAGCACTTGAAAGACGTTTTTAAGAATTTTGGTAAGTATTTAAGAAATCAGGAGACGAGTGATTTTTATATTGCTGTTAAGGATGCCGCCGATCCTAATCGCATCGGGAATGTGGTCAAGCGCCGGATGAACGGAAAAACAGAAGAGCTGACGGTCAAATGGTATGGAAGCGACAGCGAGGATGCAACAGCTTATACGTGGGATCAGGTGAGGGCGGAGGATTTAACCGTGGGCAATAAGGGAGACGCCAAGCTCCAGCATATCCTGGATGATCCGTATGCCTCCTCGCTTCTTTTCCTCTGGGGCACCAGAAAAGCCACGGACAAGGCCAACGTCGAACTACGGGATAAAAAGGTGCAGAAGTTCTTATTGAGAGGGGAAGGACGGTTGGCGGACATGAAGGCCTTAATTGAGGCTGTGGGAGGAAAAGAAAGGACAGTCCTCATGAGCGCCACGTCCCTGGACAAAGTGGCTAACAAATTAGGGTTTAAGTCACAATCGGTGGGAGAGGGAGGAGACCTTGTCCAGCTGACCCCCCGCGTACAATTAGACAGCAATCTGGCCCATTTTAAAACGTATAAGTCGAAATATCTGGACAGGCCGGCCGATCTTTCCGGGGTGGTGGGCGAGATCAGAAATACCATCCGGCAGACGGTGGATGAGCCTCAGAACGCAAGATTCGATCTGACCATTTACAATGAAAAAGAGGAAAAGTACAAAAGCTACACATTTCGGGAAGGCATTGTTTTTGTCAAGACCGACAGCGTGGAGGATGTTTTAACCGTCAAAGGAGATTTGGCTGAGCTTTCTCAAAAAGGATATCAGGAGCGCCGCGTAGAAGTCCTGACCATCATGGGGGATGATTTGAGCGTTAAAAACGCGCAATACGATAGGGTGAAGGCAGCCGTGGAGAAGATGCAGGACATGGATCCGGCGGACCGCCCCATCCTGGTCGTCATTGGCAACAATATTTCCGCCGGTTCGAATATGGGAAAAATGATCAAAACAAGTCTTAGGGAAGGAAGAGAAAACATCGCCTTGAAGATGATCGCGGTCGGTGTGGATGCCTACGAGCAGTATGTCCAGTTTTGGGGCCGGGCCTCAGCGGAGAAAAGTTACGGTGAGGGATTGTCAGCTCCGGAGCGTCTGCCGGCGCGGGGGATTACGATTTTTGAGGATGTGGGACGGCTGAGATCGGTTGAAGGAAAAGCCAAAGTGGAGGCAGCGCTGCGCATGTATGGTGAGGGATCAGAAGAGGTTGATAAGGCCTTTATTTACGCTGCCAAGGCGGAGAGCAGTCTTTCCCAGAAAGAGAACATTCATCGTTTTAAGGCCCATTACAATCCCTCTCCTCTGGAACAGCAGGCCATGATTGACACCTTGTATACCAAGTACAAGGCCTTTGGAGAAATGGATTTAAGAATGGAAGGCGACATGGTCTTCGACAAAGACGGCATTCCCGTGGGCGTTTGGGAAAGAGATGCCCCTCCCGCGCACGGTCCACCGGTTGTAGGGGTTCCTTTCCTGCCTGCCCATCAGTTTGAGCCCGTTGTTCCGCTCCCCATCCAGCAGATGGTTCCTCTCCAACCTATGAATGTCAATCCTTCCTTAGGACTGGTTGTGAATCTCATCAATTGGCTTTTTGTGAAGAATAATAATACCGATGCTAAGGCCACCAACCAACTCATTGCCGAGGTGGGAGAGATTCTTAATCCAGCCTACGGCCATGTGGAACAAAACAACACAACCGGCGATATCATGGGCTTTACGGATCTGGGCCGGGCCCTGGATGTCCAGGCCCGGCGCCAGGCCGATCAGTCGCTGGCGCAGGTCAGAGAAGGGATTCGCCAGGGGGAATACGATCAACTCGTTTACCAAGGGAATCAATCTTTTTATATGCGTCGGGGTGCGGATGGATCCTATCACGTTCTTCGCCACAATGATCTGGGACCGGCGGTGATTCAAGAATACATCTATGACCGTCTGGGGCAAGGGGCCAAGCCCGTTTATTATACGATCGATATTCCCAATAACCCGGAAGGCATCCAATTGGCCGCAGAGCTCAGTTTACAGATGGCAAGGATGACGGGAAGTCCGGCGATGGTGGGAGTCGGCCGGCAGGTGGTTCCGGTCAATGTGCTGAAACTCAATGAAGAGGAGGACGTCCGGTTTCAAATGGAGGTGTTGCGGGATTTGCCAAACATGGCGTTTGGTGAGTCGTTTGCCAGGAGGGGCGTTGACAGCACCATTAAGACAGCCGTTGAGCGTGCTCGCCAGAATCGGGACGATATGTATCTGAAAGGCCTCAAATGGGCGGAGGATCTTACGCGCCGGTTGAATAAACCCGTGGATGACGATGGGCAAGTCATCAAAGATGCCAATGGCCGGGAAATCGATCCGCAGGTCATGGCCAATTATTTAGATGTACTGGCCCGTGGACAGGAGAGGCAATCACAGGCTTATGTTGATCCGGCTTTGACCGCTGATAAACTCGATGAATTAACCAAAAGATTCTTTTCTTCCGGCGCTCCGGGGGGAGGTTATACTCCTTTAGAAAAGCTTAAATTTTCCCGGATCCTTTTTGAAAAGCATATCCTGGCGCACAGGGGGGCCAATAGCGGCGGCCAGGGAGTTCATTTTGATGCCAGCGGCCACATGATTGGGAATATTTATCTGACCGCGGCGTTGGATTTTAAATATCTTAATATCGGAAAAATTTTTGGCCCGGAATACGACGTGGGTGAGATGCAGGATTATGAAAAACTCGCCCATGTCTTTATAGAGGAAGCCCTGGCCTCTTATGCCTTAAGCGATGAGCAGACTAAGGCGATCCAAAAACAGTTCTTGGAACAGGGGCAGTGGAATGATGTGGCGATTCGAAAGAGCTCGGATGTCGCGGGCAGGGAAAGCCAGAGAGCGGCGCGGGAGAGACCAGCCGCTCGTGATTTCGCTATGCTGGGGCACCACTCCGACCGCAACGTTGCCCAGATGCGCTTCGAGAATGGGATGAATGAAGATGCCGATCGGATTAGTTTTGGAGACAGGGACACCGCTGGAAGAGCCTTTGAGCATAAGCGAGAATTCAACCGCATTCAAGCCCAGGCCGATCAGGCTGATCAAGCCCGCAGGCAACCAGCCGACGCCGGGATGTTGGAGAACGTTCAGGAAGTTCTTGGGGAGGATAGAAGGAGTGGGACAAACACTCCTATTATTTATGATGGGCGGGGTGGGTCTGAGGTTATTTATGGTGATGAGTTGGAGGGTGATTGGACTGCCACAGGAGGATGGAGAGAAAAGCAATTATCACAAAAAGCGTTACCATCAGACCCACGGTCATATTCATCTTATTCTTTTCCTTTTCCTTCTTTGGGGTATATAGCAATAGACAATATCAACAGGGCGAATAATAGCACCCCTACAAGCGCAACAATTGATAAAGAATATTCGATAAAAAATCCCGACGCACAATTGGCCGACAATGAGATTCCGGAAAGGCGATCTGCCCAAGCCGACCACGGGATGCGGGGGACCTCATCCCGCGACCACGCGCTTCTAGCGGAGCGGCAGGATTTTGCTCCGGCCTTTTCGGGCAGTGAAAGGGACTTAACGGCCTTAGGGATGCCATTGGTTTCGCCTGCTCATACCCAGGCGAGTGATCGCCTTTCGACGTTTGGAAAAATCACCAGCGCGGTGGATCGGCTGATGGCCCGGCAAGCGCAGGAGACACCGCCTAAAGATGACCTGGCCCGCCGTTTAGAGGAGATCTCGGACTCAGCCGAGGCGCCCATTGCGGTTTTGTCCTGGGACCAGATCGCCCGGGAGGCCACGGGGGTTTCGCAGGAGGAACTCAGAGAGGCCGTGATCCCGAAAGATACCAAAACCGTCAGGTCTAGAGAAATTCTGTTTGATAAATCCGATTTCGGGTATTCCTTAGACTACATTTGGGGAAGTCTGAATCTGGGGGGCGCCTCTCAGGCGGCCAAAGCGATCGACAGAATGGAAAAGCTCACGGGCTTTAAGATTGACGGGGTGCGCGTTGATCAAACCATCAAAGAACCGGTTCTTATCAAGCTGACGGATGAAGACGGCAAAGAGCATCACATCGCTTTGGTGAGCGCGCCGTCTTTGAAGAGGAGTCAGCCTCCCTTGATAGCGCAGCATTCTATTTTAACGTTCAACGCCGCGGATCTCTTGGCCCTGCATCTGAATCCCAAGGCCCTGGATATGGCTCGCAAAGGCGAGGTGACATTCTATCAAATGCAGCCAGCCCCGAATCATTTGGGCGCCCAATTCCAGGAGATGTCCATCGATGCTACAGGGAAAGGACTGCAACAAGGTAGCCGAACTCTTTCCTTGGAGGAACTTCAACAGGAAAAATCCCGTTCGGTTATTGTGATGGATAACAAAATGGCCTTGGATCTTATGAATAACGCGGCCGAGGATGAAGCCTTGAGAGACTTTCTAGAGAAATTCCCTCTGAATGGCGACAGGGAACTGCGCCGGGACTATTTAGAGAGGCATCGCAATGACACCAGTGAATTCGCGATGGAGCAGAGGAAAGGATTCTTTGAGGACACTCTCGGCGATTATCTTAACGGAAGCCAAAGCAGCCAGGACCTCCTACAGGACTATGCACAGAACTTGATTGAAACAGGGATGGAAAAGATCAAGCAAGGCGATCAGAAAGGCGGCCTTCGAGATATAGATTATGTTGGCCAAACCATCAAGATATTGCAAGCCCGATTTCAGGATCATGTCGTACGATCGCCAGGTTTGCCCCGGCAATATGACCAGAAGGCCCACGTTGGTTTGGCCCCGTTAACGGGCCGGCAAACAGAGCGCACACAAGACGCCATTGAACTGCTGGTGGACCGCTATGCCCAGGCCAAGCCCGTTGAGGCGCTCAACATGCTTTTGCCGGTTAACATCCAGTTAGACGAGACAAACGCTAAAGCCTTAGAAACAGCGAAAGCCATTGCTCGGAATCGTCGTGAGATTCGTTCCGCCATCGAGCGCATTTCAGCCGAGGAAGATCGGTTATTTGCTGATGAATATCCTATCTATATCGAAGAGACCTTTTCAAACGATAGAAGCCTCCCGGTTAAAAAGGCTGTCTTGTTCCATAAAGATAAAAAAGCGATATTCATCGATGCGCAAAGGTTTACCGAGGATGCTCAAGGGCCCGATGGACTTGTCCATCTTATGAGAGAAGTTCGTCAGGCCTTGATTGATCTCCAGAAGGACAGGATAGCAGACGTCCTCGAACGGCAATGGGGGCGTGAGAATTCTACGAGAGAGCGAGAATCGATTCAAGCCTCATTAGCCTCGTTCCAGAGAATCATGCAGGATCAGCTTTCGGTCAATCCCAAAACAGACATACGGCCTTTCATTGCTTATTTGAATTTAGGAAAACCGGAATTATCTACAACGAAGAGAATATTAGAGGAAATAGAAAAGGGGAAAGAATTCACTCATGAGGAATTTGCCGGCTCCCAGGAACTTTCAGTCCCAGGGTTTTTGGAACATGAACCCCAGATGATAAATTTGGATCAGAGAGAAACCATATCCATCGCGGGGATTAGGGATTGGAAAGAAAGGCATAAATTCATCGGCAATGGGTTCTTATTTATAGGGGAATTAGCGTTTGTTTTAAGGCATGAACTCCCGGAATGGCTGCATCAAGGTCCTCTCAATCAGGTGAACGTCGATGGACAAATCTTCCGGTTTTCATTCAGCGAGATGACAGCCGATCAGGCTGAAAAAATTATAAAATTCATTCCCGAGAGCCAGCGTGATTTTAATTTAATCCATGCATCTTACAATCAATCCACGCCGGAAAGAGTGAATCTAAGCGATAGGACCAAGGCCCTGGTGATTAGCCCCGAGTATCGAGACCACCCTGAGTTGATGTTGTCTAAAGATCTACCGCGTTTCGATCCTCGCCAGATGACCGCCCGGCAGGTCAAGCAGGTGATGTCACATCTTTCGGGTCGGATCGCACCGGATCAGTTAAAAGATATCACCGACATTCGTCTGGATTTGGATCGGCATAGCGCTTATAACGATCGCCCCGGCCTTGTTCCCACCGAGGCGGGCCTGGTGTTAGTTTTGGGCAAAGGGCTTCTACAAGAGCCGGGGAAAATGAGAACATCTCCTGTGTTAGAAGAAGCCAAAGCCACGAACCGTGGGCAGTTGATGTCCATGCTATCGGTTGTTCTTCCGGATAAGGTGGAGCTGCAGGGGCTGACGCCACAACAGGCAAGGAGTGTTTTGGCCAGGTTTACTCCAGAGTTCAGGGATAAAATCTCCGGTGTGGTGGCGGCTGGTGCGGGCGTTACGAAACCCTATGTCATGATCGGGGAGGAGGGCAAGCGGCTTTTGGTCGTATCGCGCTCTATGGCTGAAGAGCCCCAGATGATCCGCGAATTTGCTGGAGAAATCTGGCTGGCCTCCGAGAGGACCCGATTAGATTCGTCCATCGCGCCATCAACAGTCGAAGCGATCAGACAGCAATTTTCCAATCAGGAATGGAAGGATATCCACCATATTGTTCAGACCAGCGGGGAGATGGGGATGCCAGCGGTGATGCTTAGACTGGGTGACCAGCAACAGAAGATGCTCGCGGTGAGCCCCTCAAGTCGCCAAAGCCCTCAGGATATCCGTCCTGCTGAAATTCCTCAAATTTCTATAGCGGCTCTGGCTGGTGCAGGCCCAGAGGAAACCTGGAAATTGGGAAATATTGTGATGCCCCGAGAGATCTCCTTTAAACAAGGGGTCAATTTTCTCAATCAAAGTTGGAAGGATTTGCCCGAGCAGCAAAGAGAGAATCTTGCAGCCATTGTGATCACCGAGGGGAAAATGCCCCCCGATGCTCATGCCCTGCGGTTGGTTTTGAGCGCGGCGATCGAGAACGATCAAGAGGCCGAATCCTATCAACAGCCTCCCATCGAGAGAGTTTCATCCCCATCTCAGGAAGATCGTCTGACAGAACCCAGAACGGGAGCCGAAAGAGATCAAGCAGCCCGGGAATCCAAAGAGATTTTGGTCCTAAATCGGGCGGCATTGAATCGGTTAGGCCAAAGACCTTTAGATTTGAAAGAGGTGCCGAGGGCCGAGATCAAGTTCAACATGGTTTTGACCGATGCCTCTGGAACGACTCGAGGGATGCCGCCAGGACAGCGGGTCTCCTTCGCTCCTTTGGCACCGTCCTTTTTATTTAGCGATGGTGAACGTAACGATCGAGCCACGGCCTTTGCCGGCGCGACTCCGGGCGCGGCCCTGAAGGCCTCGGCGGTAACGGTTGAAGACACAATCGAAAAAGTCAAAGAAGCTCTGGAAGCGGAAAAAGAAAAAGGTTTGGGAGAAGGCTTGATTATCGTTGTAGGTTTGCTGAAGAATTCCTTAGCCGTCTACCTCGCAGAGCAAACCGGAAGGCCCGTGATTATTTATTCCGGCCATGAAGACTTACGGAATGCTCCTGACAATGCGATTATTCTCGTGGCCAGAGGTGCGCTGCCGGCCTCCGATGAGGAGCTGAGAGCCATTCTTGTGCAACGGAAAATCTCCTATCTTGACTTGGCGGCCACTCCCCTGGCGCTGGCGATGGAATCCGTCTCCAGCCAGACGGTTGAGATGCACAAAATGGAACTTCCCTATCTCACCGAGGTTAAGCTCACTTTGTTGACCATTGAGGTCAATGGGGTTATGTTGCCGGTTGTGGGCAAGGTGGACCGAATCATTAATGAAGGGGAGATAGCCGTCGCTCGCATTGGCCGGATTTTAAAGGAGGCGAGGATCGAGGTTGGGAAAGGTCCTCTGATCGTGGAGATCGCTGAGATTCCCGGACGACAATTGCAAGTCAGCCGTGATGCAGGAATAACGGGGGTGACGGTTCCAGAAGGGATTGCCTTAGGGTTGGACACTTTGGCAGAGGTGCCTGTTAAAGAAATAAAAGATACCAGCAGACTTTCTATTTTTGTCAATGGCCGGCCGGTGCCGGTGGTTGGTGAGGTGGCCGGTTGGGAGGAGAAAGAAGACCGCCAGCAGATTTTGAGGGGGATTCAAAAGATTATGGGGCACGCCGTTGCTGTAAGCCCCGGGATCAACGAGAGAAATATGGTGATTGAGCTACGGCCGATTGAAGGCCGGCAGATCATCAAAGTGGAAGAGGTGCAAGGAAGGGGTCTCATCCGATGGTTCATACCGGGACCGATTGTTTCAGGTGAACTCAGTTTGAATGAACAAAAACCGATCTTTGAGGCGGATTCCTTTGTCCGATCCTCAACGGCCGGCTCCTCTGCGGTCGCAGGTTCCGTTGTCCCCGCAGAGATTTCTTATCTTCATATCCCCGGGGTGCCCAGTGCGAGAACCCTTTATTATGATTTAAGTCTGACCCAGGAGGAGGCCGCAGCCATTTTGGCCCGTTTGCCGGAATCCCAAAAGGCGGTCACATCCATTCACGCGATTGTTGTGGATCCAAGAGGAGAATTCACTTCATCGGCTCTGATTATCAATGATGTCTTGGTGGTGAGTCCGGAATTTGTGAAATATGTGTCGAGAACCCGGCCGGTTTCGGAATCAACTGCTGAGATGGCCGGAGGAGACGTTTTTGATTTGAAGCAACAGTTTGCCGAGGTTTGGAAAAAGGATCCTAAGGAGCTTTCCTGGTTCGAACTTTTACTCGCTTTAGGGGGGAAGACATATCAAGAGACAATGACGGATCTTAAGGCGTCAGAAAAGAAACCCGAGCTGCAAGAATGGATTCCGGTGATTCAAATTCAAGGTTTGTCTCGTCAGAGGATCGCCTTGATTGCGCAGATAGGGGAAGAAAAGATCATTGAACTGGCCCAAATGCAGGCAAAAAAGGCCAAAGAGGAGCAGCACCATTTAGAGATATTGCAAGAAGGCCGGAAGAATATTGAGCAGGGGGTTCGGACATTGGTCCAACAGTTCAACCTGGATCAGGCCGCAGGGGCCGTTGAGATGACTCCATTCAAAGCTAAAGTCGAGGCAGCAAGTGAGGTGTTGAATAAGGCCGTAGTGGAATTCGAGGAGCGGTTCCGCGAGATTCCCGTTTTTGTGGCCAATGATCAAGCAATGCTAGGTCAAGTGCAGGAGTTTAGAAAGGCGATCCAAGCCTTTGATGAGAAACTCAATACGATCAAAGAGCCAACGCAGATTCCACCCCTTAAACAATATCTTCAATCAACCCTTGTGCCGTTTGCGGAGAGACTTGAAGACCGCATTCGAATAGCTTTGATGGCTCTAGCCCGTCCGCCAACGGCTGTCACTGGCCAAGAAGCTTTATCCCCTGGAATTGATCGAGCATTTCTGGGGGTAGTACCGCCTCCCACGGTATCTCCTGCTTCGCTTGTTCCTTTGATGATCCCTGCCGCTACCGGCTTGCCCGGCCTCACTCGTGCTATTCAAGAGATTCAAGAAAATCATAGAACCACGCTCGTTATTATGAGCTCGGCGATCTCCGATAAAGACGCGGGCGAGATCGCCAGGGCCGTTGGCCCCCTCATCTTTATAGAATCTTCCGAGTCGATGATTAAGAAAATCAGCCCACAACCCAACGGTCAAATTTTTGTCCAGCCCATTGGGCGCGATCAATTGGATTCCTTCAAAGGAGGAGTGCTTGTCTCCAACGTTAGAGAGCCAGAATTAGCTAAATATGATGGGATTCGAGAACAGGTTATGGCCGGCCGATCGACTATCGCTGTCCTTAAGACTTCCGAAGATTTTAAGATCGCGGCGCTTTCTGAGAGAGGAGCGGTCGGTGCCGAGCGCCGCCAGCCCATAGGAAGAGCGGGTATAGTAGAGAAGACGCCTATGGAACGTGAGTCATTTGAGATTGCAAAGGGTGTTACTCCTCAAGACAGAGGATTTCCTGATTCTCAGACTTTACCACAGGATAGGAATCCGTTAGGTTTGCCAGCTTCGCCGGTAACCACGGATCCTTCTGTGCCGGTCTCAGAGCCGCGTGGCCCGGGTGGGCCTTCGCCTGAAAAGGCCCCTCGTACGGATCAGGCCTCTTTGGGTATGGCCCAGATTCAGCAGAAGTTTGCGGGGCGTGCAACGGTTGGGGAATCGCCTCCCATGAATCCCGAAAATTTAGGAAGGACGGTCCTGACAATAAAAGGAGTTGGTGGTGCGCAAAGTGTGCCTGAAAATCAAGAAATAAACGCACCAGAGAATGCAGCGACAATAGCTTCCGGTGAGCCTGATGCCAAGCAAACTCTTGGGGGAGCCCCTCGGGAAGTGGCGCAACAACGAGTCAAAGAAGTTCTGCCTCAAGTCGCTCCTTCCTCTAATATAACGGCACCGATTTCGCCGGCAGCGCCTGCCGCGAACACGCTCCCGGCCTTTAGCCCCATTATTGTCCCTGTGGCCTTCACTCTCAGTAAGGTTGATGCTTCTTCCCTGCCTGAAGAGGGAAGCAAAACACCAGGTCAGGACCCAAGAGATCATACCTCTAAATCTAGAGCAGCCATTCCTGCGCAACCAGTGAATCCCGTTATCCCCGTGCCAGGGCATGATGATTCCGGTTCTGGTGGCACCGGCGCCACAGGAACGGGTAAGTCTCCTACAAGTCTTGTGCAAGTTCAGCGCCAATTTACCGCTGATCGTGCCGCCCTAAGAGAACCTCCGCAAATTACTTTAGCCAATCAGATTAGCTATACACACCATACGGAAATTGCCAAAGCTACATCTACAAGAGGAACAACAAGCGGTCTTAGCCCCGGGATTAGACTCGCTGCCAATCTCTCCACAGAGATTCAGGCAGAGCAAAATGAAACTAGAGTGGAAAAAAGAGTAGCAAAAGCAGTAAAAGTAGTAACTGCTGTTCTCGACTTTGCCTCCTTAGGTTTGTTAGGGACAAGCGAAGTTGAGGCCGCAGAAGTAGAAGTACCCGGAATTCGTGAAGAGGGCGCAAGCTCAATTCAGAAAGCCGGAGCAGTTCGTATCGTAGAGAGCAGTACAGGTAGTCCAGCCAATTTACCTAACTCTAGATCCGACAACGGATCTGAAAAAGGTAAAGCGGCAGCATTACCCGTGGTTCCAGGATTCCGCGTCGTAGTAGAGACCGTAACTGAGAACCAGGCCTTGGGATCTGTAATCTCACCGATGACGGTTGGTGAGCTTATTAAGCTACAGATCACAAGAAAAGAAGCAGTTGTAAGAAGCAAAGCAACAAATAAGCAGTATGATTATGTCATTGGTCGTGGTTCTGAGGCCAACGAGGCTTTAACAGCCGAGGATGCTTCGGCCAAGATCGGTGATCATAGTAGAAGAGCAGTCATCGTGGCTAAGGCATCAGACCTTGGCGATGGTGAAGCCGATCCTGAGTTCGGATCAGCTGATGCCGCAATGCTGGCGCAAGCCGGAAGAGCGCTTAAGGCTGAGAAGACCTCTTCATCGGAGATTCTTGGAGTTTATACAGTCGCGAAAGCGGACGTAGACAAAGAGAATCAAATCTTCGGATCTAGAAATAGGTCTGATCGTATTGTTCTAAGCAGCACAAGCAATATTAGCAGTGCTGATGATGAATTCGAAATCGCTGGGCCTGTCACGGTTCGTGAAGTAACAGCGGGCATAGCGAGATTGAGCTTGTTATCAGAGGTTTATGAAGTTTATCCGAAAGGACAAGAAACCACGGACAATGTCGTTGGCGCCGGATCTACCTCTAATAAAGGTGGAGAAGGAATTAACGGCAGAATCGTTCTGTTAGAATATAGCACTGATCAATCTTCAGCGGTTGCAGCAGTAGATCAAGGGATGCTTAGTAAGCAGCAAGCTGAAGCTGAAGAAACTGCAAAAGACAGGGTTCTTGAGGTGCATGAAGAAAGCACCGTCAAGAACGATCAAGCTTTTGCGGGATTAGTCTTAGTCATAGACGATATAGAAACTGCATCAACGGGTGCTGATAGGTACTCTGAAAGTGTAGGATCGAGAGGTGTGAGAGGTATAGCCAGAGATATCAGCGTTGTTGATGTAATTTTCTTATCAAAAGTTCTTGGAATCCGTCCTTCAGAAGTTCCAGAAGAAGGGAGAGATTCTAAGGACAATACTGTTGTTTATCCTACCGTAAACTCCACAAACGGATTTATGCTACGTGGAGATTCTGCCTTTTTGCATTCCGTTGTTTCCCAAACCAATTCACAATCCGTTTTCAGTCAACAAATTACAAATGATAAATCACAAGACAATCGTCTAGCTTCAAAAGAACCGTTTGATCTTAAAGAAACGACGAACAACAAGAAAGGAGTATACCCATGGTTACCAGCAACCTTACCTTTACGCACTTCATCGAATTCAAAACCGACGACTACCTCTTTTGCGCCGCACGGGAGAGAGAAGGTCATCGGCTCCATCTCTACCTCATCATCAATCACGCCGGCAGAGCCTACACTAGGCATCGAGATGGATGGGATCCGCTCGGATCGGCTGAAGGCGATGATCTTCGAAAGCAGGTCGCCGCCATACACGCCCAAGGCCGAATCCCTTTCTATACAACCTACGCTCAGTTCAACAATTGAGCGAAATCATCATGGGTATCCAGAAGATAGATCTAGGATACCGTCAAAACCCTTCCTACCAGTTATTCCCTTATCCTGGATTGCCTTAAGCATCGCTGACGCCATTCGTTCTTCTAGGCGAACCAAAGGCACCAAGAAGCCTCTGGATTCAAAAGAGTCACAAGTAATCCGGGATCACGCCTTGTTGGCTGATCGACCGTCTCCGGAGGATTTCAATTTTGATATGGCGCCGGTCCTGCGTCAGGCCAAGAAGATCATTTATGATTATCAGAAGCCTGAACTGGCCGAGCCCGAAAAGATCCTTAGAGAAGCCCTAGCCGGACGAATTCCTGAGGTCAGGATTAATCGTTACATCAAGGGGTTTGCCGATATTTACTGGTCAAGGAGCGATCAATATCTCTTGCAGATCGCGAAAGAATTCCAGCGGATCGGGGCCTTGGAGAATAACCAGCAGCTCAAAGAGGCGGGCGCCGAAAAACGTGCCTTGGCCAACAAGCGCGAGAACGAAAGACTCAAACAAGAACGCATTGCCAGTTGGGCTCAGAATGTCATGGCCTGGAGATTAAGCAATACGTGGAAAGAGATATTGGGTTATCCGCTCATTATTCTCTACAATCAACTTTGGTTGGGGCAACTTGCGCCGCAAAAAGGCCTTAGAAATCGTTTGATTAGGGGTAAGGATCGCGTGGTTCAGCGTCTCGAATACAGCGTCAACCGTCGTCAGGATCGCCACCCCATACGCTTTGCCATATTCCAACAGTTCATCCTCCCGATCGTTTCGATGGTTTCTCTGGTGGTTTGGGCTTTATCACCTCAGCTCCTGGCTCAGATCATAGCTATTCAATCCGTAATCAGTGGTAGCTTGATAGGAACGCTGGTGATCTTTACCTTAAGCCTTGCAGGGCTTATCCTCGGTTCGATATTCGTCTTAGCGATGTTGTTCCTCTTGATTTCCTTTATCCCGCAATGGGCACCGACGTTGCTTTCGAGACGCACGCGCCTAGGCGAGATTGAGATCGATTGGCTATGGGCCTTAAACCCAATGAAAACCAGAGACTTCAACGGCATGAAGGCCGCTTATGAGCATCTGGTTAACAAGAAGAAGATTGAACCCAAAGATCTGGCCAGAATGCCGGTCGATATCTTTGAGTCCCTGGCGTTAGGTGATCGTCTGGATCAGGTCTTAAAGAAGCAAGGCCGTAAGGCCTGGGGGATCCATAAGGCCCTCAAAAGGTACGCTGGTCAGATTTACGATCTCCATAAAGAAGGAACACTTACCTTTGAGGCGGTTGACCGACTGCTAGAGGAGGTGATTAAAGAAAAGGGTGAACAGGATCGTCGTTTTGATAAAACCGAGGCCTACGATCAGATCCTGCCTCTGGTCTTTAATCTGGCATTTGATCAAAAGGCTTATCAGGGCTACCAGCGTGCCCGCCGCCTAAGCCAGGATCTCTTGAATGACAAAAAGCTTCACTATACCCAGACTTTTATCGGGACTGTCACCTCACAGCAGTTGCAAGACCAGTTGATTGAGGTGGGCGAATTCGACACGAAGAAGAAAAAAGTCGAACGCACCTGGCTGGTGGATGTTCATGAAGAATTTTTCAAAGAATTGGTGTCAGAGGCCTTTAAGAATGTGTCTGGCACTCAACTTGAAATTATTAATGCGCAGGCCCGGGATGAGCAGTTGAGGAATTTAGATGAAGCCCAGCCCGTGGCGGCGATTAGCGAGGGTCTCCCGAAGGATGTCATTAGAATCAAGCAGGCCTATTCCCATCTGCGGTTCGGTAAAGAGCAGTATGGTTTGACGCACCACTTGCCAGATCTTTTTGAAGGACTGACCCCTGAAGAAAACGGCGCTTTCTTTAATCGCCTCAACAAGTACCTGCTTCAGGCCAGACATATTGGAACCAATCAACAAGAGTGGATCGTTGAGTCGTATGCGGAGGCTGTCGATACTCTCTTCTTAAATAAAACCGCTCCCGCCACTTCCCAGGACAAAACCATATTACAAAAAATGCGGGAAACCCTTGGGAAGATCAGGGCGAAAAATTATAAAGATTTAGCCAATCAAGAAGATGAGACCGCCGAAACCAACGATGACTTAAAGCCAGAGAACATCACCATCCACCGTCAGACCACCCTGATCAAAAAGGCCATGGAAGAAGTTCATCGCCAGTCCCTGGAATTATCGCAACCGGTCTTCAAGAGATTACAGGAACATCTGGGAGAAAAAATCGCCAAAATGCTCCATCAGGCTGGCTTTGAGGCCAGTGATGCAGGCCTGTCCTCAACCGATATCGGGAAGGCCTTGTTGTGGACCGTCGAAGACTTGATCGAAGGCGATGATCGGCTCCAGGTGAGTCGTTATGTCCATGACCGGGTCCGTAGCATCATTGGTATGCTGTTGATCATGAGTCAAGGGCTGACACCCGAAGAAGAAGAGATCTTCCTCAATATCGTTGTGCCTGAACCAGACCTGGAAGATAAAGAGGCTATCCGGGTCTTGAAGGAAGATGAGATCAAGCGCCTGGCCTACGGCACTCCCAAGCAGTTAAGAGTGATTCTCGAACAATTAAGCCGGCCCGTTGTGGATAAGAGTATCGGCGCGGTGAGCGTGAAATTAGAAATGCTCGCATATCATAATCCGGATCTCAAAATCGATCGCCATGTGGTGGCCGCTGTCGCCCGCAGCTTCATCCATCAAACCATCCTTAAAGGCACCACCTACACCCGCGAGGAGATGATCGCCAATGAGATATTTGAGGTGAATGACTATGATATCGTCGAACGCCAGGGCTATCCGGCAGGGGAGGCCTTTAAATACAAGATTTATCAGAATGAAAACGGCTTGAAGAGTCTGGGCCGGGCCATTGAAGATTTGGATGTCTTAGAAAGAATGCCCTCGGGGCCGTTTGCCTTTTCACTCCTGCCGTGGCGTGACTTCGACCGCGAGTGGGCGTCAGGTTATGTCGGAACAACCGGCGAGCCGGTTTTGGCCAATGGGTTTGGCGGTATGATGGGCAAGACCAGCCAAGAGGCCTTCGAGGCGGCCTTCTTTACTGAGGAGGATTCCAGTGGCCGCGGGAAGTACGGCCGCTTGATCAGCTTCCTGCCTTTGGGCGGTATTCCAGGAGTAGAACTGATCGAGAACGACGCTGAACCGATTTCCGGCGTTTACAGTACCGGGCGCATTGCGCTGAAGACCGTTCATCCGGAAAGCGAAAAACTTAAAGAGGCCCGCGAAGTGATTCATGAGCTTCGTTTAACCACAGCTCAGCAAAGGATTTGGGATCAGGCGCTCACGCAGGATCTGGGTACCCATCCTGATTTGAGGCTGGCCCGGCGCGCGGCCAGAAGAATGGTTCTTAACCCCGAAGAAGGATCTGTGTTCGCCGGCCTGGATGATGAACAAGCAGAAAAACTCCTTAATGGCCTGGAGGAGGCGACCAATCCCACCGGCCTTAACGGGCATACGAAGGAGATGGAAAGGGTTATCGAGTCCTTACGCTTAAGTGTTACGGAATTAATAAGAATGGGCTTAAGCTTATGGCAGGCGTATCGGCTGGCCGATCCTGTTCGTCCTCGGGGTAAGGCCAAGAGACTGATTCCGATCATCTTAGTAAATGTTGGAGGATTGATTTCTAAATTCGTTGGAACCAATGCCTGGCTGGTAGCAAAAATGCCTGTTTTAGCCTCGACCTTTGGAGTTGCGGCCATGATTCTTGGCTCTATTTTACTCTACGCATTTAAGAAGATTTCCGAAGTAGATTTGGTCTTCCAGCTTTTGGCTGCAGCGATCAGCATAGTTTTGTTCTTTGTCATCGGATCCTTGGCCTTGACCTTGGCGCCAGTGGTTGGTTTGGCTATGATGATATTAGCCTTTTACATTCAGAAGTATGCCTCTGACTCTTGGGTGACCCGCTGGGCGTACAAGATGGTGGCACTGCCCAGCGCATTCTTGAAAGAGGTTAAGATCTGGACGGTGGTTATTAAGAAAATTCCAGGAAGTTCTGGCAAGCCTCGCTGGCAGAAGCTGCTCATCCATATTTCATTAGGCGTAAATGCCGTGGCGTGGCCGGTGGTCTTTTATCTGCTGACCGCGAGTGTAACAGGAGGCTGGTATCTGGCTATTCTTCTGGGTATTGGTCTGGCCCATGCCTCTTTGGCCTTGGCCTTTGATTATTTTGGCGGACGAAAGACATTTTCATTTGAGAAGGTTCCTTTATCACTCGAGTTGGGAATGTTGGGGCAGCCGGCGCAAATTTATTTTGCAACTGGGGGAAGCCTGTGGGCAGCCCTTATTATGTTTGGCATTATTCTATTTCACGAATTCCGCCACGCCCAGGCCAGCGGTCTCTTCGGCATAAAATCACAGAAGATCGCAATGAAGCTTATGGGCGGCGCAGCCTCTTATTCTACGGAGAATGATTTAGATAATATTAAGCGTCTGGCATGGTGGCAGCAAGTGATCGTTATTTTGGTCGGGCCGGTTGGTGATCTGACCCTCCCACTTCTTTTTAGCCCGGATCTCATTGTCAACTTTGTGACAACCGGCAGCTACGTGAGCAGCACCGAAGCCTTCTCCTTATGGCGTACGGCGCTGGGTCTATTTGCTTATCTGGGGGTAATGAATATCCTACCGATCAGTCCGTTTGACGGCGGCCAGGCGATTTCCACCGTGATGGAACGGTTCACCCGAAGATCAAACACGGTGAAATACGTTTTATGGGCAGGAGTGATCTTGGGTGGATTTACGGTGTTCTCCCTCTTGGGGTCTGGAATTTTCAGCATAATAGGCCATTTATTAATTTCAGGAAGCGTTTTGGATATCGTTAAGCTTTACTTGATTGTTGCCATTATCTCGGTTCTTGTAAATAACTTACGGCGCAATCCCAATCACAAAACGACATCAGCTTTAATCGGTTCTATTCTCGCTGCCATTTTGCTCATGTATGCAGGAAGGAATTTCTTTTTAAAAGAGAACGCTGGACCAGGACCATTTTTTATGTTGCTTTTGACTGGAGGAATGAATGTTTACTACCTGTTTACTGGAAAGACCTTTAACATCGAAGAATGGATGCGCAGGAAAATGCCGTGGGCGCAAAATGAAGAGGCGGCCTCGGCTGCGGGCACTAGCCCAGCCATCTCCGGCCAGCCCTTGCGTTCCTCCAGAGCAAGTGGCCGCTCAAGTGCCCGCCGCAGTGCCGCAGGCGCACGTAGGACGGCGACCGCGCGTCTCAACAGCGGCTGGGGTGATTTAGGGGAGGCCCTCATTCCTCTCCTGAAGCTTGTTTTCAAACTCACCGGTGTTGTTATCTTGTCTTTCATCACCTACCACGTTGTGAAGGTTGTGTTGAATGGGATTGCCGGCGGCACGGGTGGCTCCGGGGACGACCGTCAGCCGCCGGTCCGCTGGGGTGTTAGCGCGAAGCTTGCCTTAAAGAAGTTTTTAGAAGAGCCACACGTCACAGTCATCAGACCACAGACCACAGACCAAGCCTATGGGAAGGGCTTGGGGATGGTGGGGGCAAGCCAGGAGCCAGAAGTCAGAAACCAGAAACCAGTCACCAGTCACCAGTCACCAGTCAACGGATTACAAATAACGAACAACGAAAAGAAAGGAGATTATCCATGGACAACAAAACCAATAGAACCATCTTCTTCACCTGCCTTATCGACTTCCCTCGAGAGAACGCCACCTTCGCGGCCGGGTATGAGGAGGGCGGCGGTCGCGACAGTCGCACCTGCTGCTATCTTATCTCTCAGGACGACGGGCGTGTCGCAGCGCTTGGCCGAGATCGACTTAAATGGGAGCCTCTCGAGCCTGATGCTGGCGCTCTTATTCGTGGCCATATTGACTTTGCACGGAGGATTGGGACACCGTGCGGCGTTAGTCCGGAGACCATCCGTTGGGGGCTCGGACAGTACTCGCTCGTTAGAGGATGAGGGTCAAGGGTCAAGTAGCAAGGGGCAAGAGGTCACCAGTCACCAGTCACCAGTCACAAGCGACATTCTAGCCGAAACACAGCCGTCGCGATCCCAGCCATTCTCCGCGGGTGGCCGAGGGGAGGAAGGGGTTGCTGCAACAACCCCTGCGGCGGCTGTTTCTTTTGGCGAGAAATCTGGCCCGCGGGCCAGATTTCGAATTGAGGCTTCACAGGCACAGGCTCAGCTCCTGAGCGGCTGGGGCTGGGGAGAGGCGGTGGTGATTGGGCTGGCGATTGTGGCTGCGTTTGCGGCCGGCATGCTCCTTTGGTTGAATCTGCGGAAAGGGGATGTCCGTGGACAAGTGGCGGTATACCCCAATATTAAGCCCGACGAAGAAAGGATGTACCATACCGTTGGTCAGGAATTAATAGTTATAGCCAGAAAAGATACAATCACTATTGTGATCGAAATTTTGAGAACAAAGAAGATCATTGGGGAAGAGGGTGGGTGGGTAAGTCGAGGAACATACCTTTTTCCAGAAAATCCTAAAGAACCGGAAGGATATTTAACGTTAGAGATAGATAGTTCTTTAATAAATGTGATGCAGTCCCGGGAGAGAAATTGGTTCACAGGGACTGACCCCGATGGTGCAATTGATTTAACTAGGGCCATTCATGAGAATGGCATTCGTATCTTCTCTCAGATACCGCTTCATGATCCACGCATAAGCAGATTAAGGGAAGAATTGCATAGAAACGGATTTGATATCCCAATCGTTTATTCTAATTTAAGGGAATTAACAGGGAATCCGCAAAGCGAAACGAATCACGCCCTCGCCCCGGCGCTTATCGCGGTCCTGGCGATTCTCCTGGCGTTGACGGTGCAGCCCGCCTTCGCCGGTATGGCTGAGATGATGAATGCGGCCGCCGCTCAGCCGGTCATCGTTATCGCCGCAGCGCTGGCGGCGCTGGTCGTTGTGATTGCGTTCATGCTCTGGGAGCGGGGCAGCTATGGGTCGAGAATCAGCGGATGGTCTATGATTGCTCCTAGCTTAAGGCAGAGCGCGGCGGCTTTCGCTTTGATTTTAATTTTGATCCTTCCCGCGAGTGTGCAGGCCAGAATCTCTGTTGATCCGCGGCTGCCTCCGCAGCTCCAGACCGTTGTTAAACCGGCTTTAGAAGGGGCTGTGATATTCTTAACCTGGCCGGTTGCCAGTGAAGATACCGATGTCCGAAAACTTGCCTTAACCGCCCAGCAGTTATTCACCCAGCCAGATATTAATATCACATTCACCATAGCTGATCTCCAG